>JAIYDP010000201.1 GCA_027487435.1 Verrucomicrobiaceae bacterium
CCTTTTCCTTTTCTTTTAGAGCCCCCTGGCCCCTCCGGGCCCCCCACCCCCCCCCCCCCCCCACTCGCGCGGCCTCCACGTCCCCCTCCGCGGCAGCAACCGCCGCAGAAGCTTGGGTGCACTCCTCCGCCTTCTGCCGGAGGAAAATTGAGCTGTTCTTTAACTCCTCCCCCACAGCCTTTCCCCTCCCCTCCGCCGCGCCGTACGCCGCCGCATTCGCCCCCTCCCGCACTCCCACCTCCTCGAGCCGCCGGCGCTCAACCGCAATCGCCCTCTCCTCTTCGTCCAGCGCCTTGTTGCGCGTAAGCCCAACCAGAGCCCCCCCCACCCTGCGGTGCTTTCGAAACAGCGCCCACAACTTGCGCGCCTCAAACTCCGCCAGACGCGCGCGGTCCTCCGCCAGCGACTGGACGGCCTCGTGCAGCGCCACAGCCTCCGCATACGGGCCGTCTAAAAAGCGTTGTATGTTCTATTTTTAGATCAGCCTTGACGGGAGGGGGAGCCCCACGCGCTTGTGGGCGTCCAGGCCCTGGCGGAGGTCGGCGACGTCAGCGGCGGCGCGCTCGAAGTGGCGCGTCGTGACGTCGAACTGGAGGGCGCGGTGGACGAACTAAAACTAAATGAGGGGGGTGGGGGGAAGGATACGGCGAAGAAGCTTCGCTCACTGCCGGTTGCGAGGAAGTCGCGGCAGTGGTGCTGCTGTAAAATTACAGACGGGTTGTCGGCTTGAAAATTGAAGTGCTGGAGGAACGCCTTGACTGCGCCAACGTCGCGCTCGCTCTGCCCTTCTCTGCCTTTAAGGGGTCAAATTGCACGAGAGGGGGGGGGGGACGGAGGGGGAAGAGGCGAGCTGAGGAAGCCTTGGCCTTAATAACTTTCTCAAGGACGATTTTAGAGCCGAACACGTCAGGTTTGAACGCGTCGTCGCCGGAGTTGTCGACGACGAGACGGACGGTCGCAGCGCTGAGGGAGGGTGGGAGGGGTTAGCGCGGGTGAAACTTCATGAGCAAAGAAGGGGAAGTTCGGGGCTCGTACTCTCCCCATTTCCCAATGTATGCAGCCAGATTGGAGGCACGTTTATTGGCGGCAGCTTTTGCACCCAAGGCGGTGGCAATGGCAACGAGGACGGTCGACTTGCCCGCTGAGGGTCGGACAAAGAAGGGGGAAGGGTCTCACAGCCATTTCGCCCAGTGATGACATTGAGGCCCGACTCGAAATCGTGAGTCCACCTTGCATGACACTTTGCTGGTCAATGGTGGCGAATGAGCTGGAGGTACCATGAAGTTGCGAAGCTCCACAGAGCGAATCTTTCCAGCCCTCCATCCATCTCCCGCCATGTGTACTTCTGATTTGTACTTTCGACTAGCCATGTCAAGAAGAGGCGCCAGAGCGGGTTCGCGAGCTTTGACCCTTGCAGACATCGTGGCATGGGCTGACGATCCCACCGGTGATGATGAGGCGAAGGATGCGCTGTTTGCGGTGGACGAAGAGATCAACTCCAAAGTGTCCCTGCACAGAGGCGACATCACAAAGCTCCAGCTGGACGCCATCGTCAATGCAGCGAATTCCACTCTGCTGGGTGGTGGAGGCATCGATGGGGCCATCCACGCTGCAGCAGGTGATGGCCTCTACAGAGAATGCGCGAAACTGCGTGGCTGCGAAACGGGCGAATGCAAGGTCACCGCTGGCCATCGTCTTCCCGCCAAAAAAGTCATCCACACCGTCGGGCCGCGTGGGGAGAGGGAGGAGCTCTTGCGGCGGTGCTACGAGTCCGTCCTTGCCGTCGTCGCTGACCCGCGCCAAGAGATCCGAAGCGTTGCGCTCTGCGGCATTTCGACGGGCATCTTCGGCTACCCCGTCCACAAAGCCGCTCACGTCGCTCTCCGAACGGTCAGGGCTTGGCTGGACGCCAACGCTAGGCTTGTGGAGCGGATTGTGTTCACGGTGTTCACGGAGGAGGAGGCGCGGGTGTACGGCGCGCTCATGCCGCAGTACTTCCCGCGGAATCGAAGGGAAGCGGAGGGGTCGGCGGGAACGGGTGGAGGAGAGGCGCCGGGCGAAGTGGGGGGGATGCGGTCGAGGTCGGCGCCAGAGCCGGCGCTTCACGAGTTGGGGGGGGGGGAAGAGTTGCAGTTGCGCAGTCAGTCGTCGCAAGATTAAATTGTACAATCGACTTTATTGTTTGTTAGTTCACGGACCTGCCTCATACATGGATTCTAAAGAATGAAAATAGAGCACCTTTCACGATCGAATATGTCTCAAAGACGCCAAAAATAGAACATCGGCCCCAACGCGTCGCTCCACTCCAACGCCATTCTAAAAATAGCCTACCCCCTCTTAGCGCGCCGCAGATCAAAGGTCATCGACATCGGCACGTCCACAAACTCAACCTCAGGCTGCGGGTGCCGCGCTTTTTTCACCCCCCCCCCCAAATGTGCAGCCGCGCTGAAATTCTTCCCTTTGACCCCCACGAGCTCAGCCTGCGCCGTTATCGACCCCCCCCCCCCTCACGATGTCATCGGCCGTGCTTTCTCTGCGGAAGCCCCCCCCACGGCCCAATTCGACGGCGCTCTGCCGGCGCCCCCCCCCCCCCCGCTCTCGCACAGCCGCCGCGCTGCCGTCGAGGGACGGGCGGCGCTTGGGGCCTGTCGAAGCGCCGTCGCCGTCGCTTTTCATCTGCAAGTCTAAAAATAGATTCCACTCCCCCCCACCTTCTGCAAAAACTCTTCGCGTCGCTGCATTTTCAATCTATTTTTAGCCTCCTCCTCTCGCAACCGCCGTAGCTCCTTCGCCGCATCCTGCCGACAGTAAGCCCCTCCCCCCACCACCTCAAACATGACACCCCCCCCACCTTAAACATGACACCCCCCCCACCTTAAACATGACACC
>JAIYDP010000173.1 GCA_027487435.1 Verrucomicrobiaceae bacterium
GGGGGGGGGGGGCGGTGTTGGGGGGGTTGTTGGTGTGGCCGTCTGATTTGTGTTGGATTTTGTTGGTGGGGGGGGGGGGTCTGAAGGGATCGCCTCCTCCTCCGCAAGCGACGCGTCTGCGGCCGTTGCGAGCAGGGGCGCGCTCTCGTCGACCTCAAATTGAGTGTACTTTCGACTGTTCTATTAGAGCAACCCCCCCCCCCCAAACTCAATGCTGAGGTCGCTAAATTCGAGGGACATAACCTCCCCGATCGGGACGAAGAGGGCGACAGAATCGCGCCGCGCGCGGCCACGGTTGGGACGGGGGGGTTGAGCGCCCCTAAGTGGCCATCAGAGGGGGGGGGGGGGGGCTGCTGACGTCATGCGCTCGAGCTGAAAAACTTGACAGCCCTCAGCAAGGCGAACCTCCACAGCGCGGGGCTTCTTCGGCCGGGCTAAAAGCAAACAGATATTGGATTTAGGGGCGGCCCACAACTCGCCGCTCCACCCGACGGCGACGAGCGCCTTGGCCTCGACGCCGTCGGCGAACGTGAGGTCGAGCTGCACGTAGTGGGACCTGTCAACCATGACGGCCTCTTGACAGACGTGCGCCCGCGCGCAAAAGTCGCCGCCGACGGAGCCGTCGGCGAAGGCGATGGCGAAGGTTTTGGCGGCGAAGGTGAGGACCACGTCGCCAGTGCTGCCGGCGATGGTGCGGGTGCCTGCCCATGCGCCCTGCATGAAGGCGCCGAGGGCATTGTCGTCGTCGACGGCGCGAAGGGCGAAGAGTTGCGTCTTGCGGGGGGGGGGACGGATAAGTTCGGGCGAGAGGTCCGTGCCTGGAGCCGCAATTGTGATGAAGAGCTGCTCGTCGCGGGTGAAGAAGGTAGCTGCGCAAATCCCGTCGCCTTCGAACGTGGCCGCGTACCTCCGGACGTCTCCGTCCACGGCCTTTGTCGCCAACGCAGCCTCTATGCGGGCTTGGTCTGGCAGCTGAATCACGATCGTGTCCGCAGTGAGGCTGACGCAAACCTGCATGAATGAGCTCAGGAGCAGCCGCTGGCTACGTCCGAGGTAGTGCCGTTGGGAAGTTCCCTCGTGCCGTAAAACAGTCCCTCAAGCATTAACAGACAATGTTTGAGTTTGTTAAAAGCATATGGTGTGTTTTGGTGCCTCCACAGCTGCCCCTCGGGGCTTAAAGGAGTCCAGTGCCGCTGACAGCAGCGCCCCCATCTCCTCGCCCCCCCCCCCCTCAACAATGACCCTGCTCTGGCTGCAAGAGGAGGCTCCAAATGTAGTGTTTTCAGAAGGCCCCCTGTCCAGCCCCCCCCCCTCCTCCGCTGCCGACAGTTCGGTGGGTAAACAAAAGCAACAATCTTCTTTTTTTCCCCTTCGCCCTCGCTGGCAGCACAGCGTCCGGCGCGGCGAGCAGCTCCTTCGGCCGCCTCAACCCTAACACCCGCCCACCCGTGCGCGGCATGACACCCCTACCACGGTCCACCCCCCGCCGCACGTCAGCGCGCGCCGGGCGAGGTGAGCCTGCGGCTGGCTAGTCTCCGGCGACCTCAACTCGGCCGTCCAAACCCTACGGGCATGGGCCCCATGCGTTATTTCTCCGTGGCGTCGGGGAGGAGATGGCAGCGTCTCTCCGCTCGCGGGGTTTCGCGGCTCTGAGGTCAGAAATCAAGTTGTCAATTGTACTAAAGAATAATTTTAGAGCGTTGTTAACATGAAATTTTTCCAATTGTTGGAACGTCTCGCCGTTGTCGTCGTCATTGTCGCTTGTTGGCACAAGGGGGCCATGCACACCTTACGCATGCAGTCCATTACGTCCTCGTCGTCACGTCGTCTGCAGAGAGCGAGCGAATCAAGCGCTCAACGTTCATCCCCGGCCTCTCTGAGGGTTGGGTTCCTGGCCGCCTAATGGTCGCCCAGCCCCCGCACACCTCCCGCCTCCCCTCACTCCCGCAGGACCTCTCAGACTACCAATACCGCCGCCTCCGCAGTTTCGCCCCTCTCCTCCTCTCGGGAGCCTTCGCTTACAAGGCCGTCGTCGCCACAACGCTCGCGATCTTCCCTTCAGTCAACCCCCTCCCCCCCCCTGTTTCCAATACCACCAGAGTGTTATCACAGCGCGCGCAGCCGTTGGCCTCCTCTTCCTCCTCCTCCTGCATGGCCCCAGCGCCGTCTTCCCCCTCGCCGCCATCGCCGCCAACGTCGCCCTCGCCTCCCATGCGCACAGGAAGTGGTACCCTGCAGCCGTTGGAGGGGGGGGGGGGGAGTTCTGACGCGCGCAGGTGTGGGGCTTCAACGTCGGCTTCCTCTTCGCGAGCGACTGGGGGGGGGGCTTTCCGATCCTCCCCGTCCTTAAAGTGAGGCCTTAAAAACTAAATCCTTTGGAAAAACGAGTCCCGCGTATGTGACCCCCCCCCCTCAGTCCGGGCAGCTCTACGCGTGGCACGTCCAGTTCAACCTCACCCTCCTCCGCCTCATCTCCTTCGCCATGGACGCGCGGTGGGCTAAATTAAAAGCGAAAGTCCTCAGCGTGAGGCCTTGTGCACCCGCTGTTTGATTGATATATATCACATATATTTAGTTTGTTTGCAATCGTGGGCTCACATGCGTCCATACGTTGATATTTTATTATTTTATTTTATTTTTGGAGGGATCTGATCAATGTATATTTTCCTATTATTTAAAAAAAGATGAGCTGCTTTTGTATATATTTTTCATACTCACTAAATATTTAATAATGTTTAAAGCCTACGTCTTTAACCGAAATGGACGCGCGCGCAGAAACACCCCTCCCCCTGCACGACTACTCCATCCTCAACCTCATCGCCTTCGTCACCTACCCCCCCCTCTACATCGCCGGCCCCATTCCCTCCTTCAACTCCTTCATCCCCTATGTGACCCCCCCCCCCCCTCCTTCCCCCTGCTTGACCTCCGCACCTTGAATTTTCTTGACCCCCCCCC
>JAIYDP010000371.1 GCA_027487435.1 Verrucomicrobiaceae bacterium
GCCTCCTTTCTCTTCGTCGCTCTTCTTCATCGACGGTTGTTTGACTAGTCCACCTCCTGTCATTTCTATGACGTCGTGACCTGCCTCTGCCAACGGCCTCTTCCGAGACCGATTCTTTGGAATTTTTCTGATATTTTTCGCTTTGAGGAATCGGAGCGATTTGCTGATGGGACGGGTACACAAACAATTGGAGAAACCACGCCGGCATCCCTTGCCGTAGAACGTCGGCGACGGCTGGAGTAACTTTTTCCTGAACAAACACTCCTGGTATAGTTTCTTCTAGCATCTCTGTCTGAGGCGAAGAGTGATCATCAAGCAGTAGACCAGTGCTGTCCAGTTCATTAAGTTGAACTATTGCAAAGGAATTCGTCACAGGAGGGGTGCCAGGAAGGTACGGCAGTGACGCCATTGCAATAAGGAGGATTCCACCACAGCAAAACAGAAAAAACTTCCGAGTTCTCATTGGCTGTTGGTGTTCGTGTCTAAAATAAGCTTTTGCAAACGAGCCGTTCAAAACCAAAGAAACTTGAGATGTTTAGATTTGCTGCAGAGAGAAACTGGAGCGAAATGCTAGAGAGAGTCTCTAAAGATGATTTCCTCGTTGACTCCATCATACGAAATCACTTGCGATTGCGTGGAATAAGACGATGATACAAATGTCACTGAGGAGTTGCTCGAAGGCACACCAGCTCGCCGATTTTGTAGTGCACTTTCGCAACAAGGTAGAGGGTAGAACTTATATGCAACCTCAAACCATTTCATCCAGTCGCAAGTGGCACAGTAGCATAGCACAGAGTCATTGTAAGATGTTCCTTCGGTGAAGCGAAGGACGGCTTTAACGTCTGCCACAAACGAGCAGATGCAAACACATTTCGTTGCGATGCAAGGCTAATATGTCGTGTCACAACTCGTTTGGGGTCGCACCTGCTGCGACAAAACACTGTGCGGTGCCGTCGCTCTGCACATCGTCCTCTACGTCCTCTTCTGCTTTACTGTGAAAGCACATGCGATGGCCCCGGCTCCTCTAGCACCGCGTGCCGTCTCTCCCAAACCAAGCCCCATCCTCTCTCCCTCTGATGCAGTGCTCCCAAACTTCTCATCCAAACGGAGACGAAAGCAGATTTATGCTGTGACCCGTGTATCGTTAGCGAAGATCGCAGCTTCTCAGTCGTTTACAAAAGGGCACTGCACTCTGTCGATGCAATTAATGCGTAGATTAATGCGCACATCCACTTCGTCAGTCCCTTGTGGCCATCAGAAGCCGTGGAGTATTGTGTCCAACGCGACTGGGATGTCTCCCTTCGAAGTCAGCAGCAAAGGAAAATTTCTGACTCCTTGTTCAACAACTGCAAGAACATTTTCCTTCGCATTTCGAGTGCTGCTGAGTGCATTCAAGTAGCGCGAACAAAGAGCATCCACAGCATCTCCCTGATTTGGTAAGGTACATCAAAGCACGAAGAGACAATGTCGGTTTCCGTCACTGATTGGATCGATCCTTCACTCCGCGAACTATGAGACTTATAAAAGCCAGTACGATAACAGACCACCGTAGCTTGAACCCACTCTCCTCCACACGAACAGCAACATATGATAGACGCTCATTACGAGTCGGGAGGCGAATAATGTCTCTTCTGTCGTGTCAAACGAAGAACTGCTACGACGCTGCCTCAATCTGCTCGCAACATCAACAACTAACTCTGCCAACACTCTGCGATCCATGGTGGCCAACTACTCAGGTCAGAGACTGTTGCTTGCATTAGCAAACGGCAACACTTGAAACAAGCAGAGGTATTTCATCCTTCGTAGCAACATGATGCACTCCACCCCGCGTTTGTTGCGCTGCAGTGTGACCAATTACCAGATATAGTGACCAAGCAGAGTGTATGGCGCCATACAGTCGCTCGAAATCGCGATGTCGCCAATTACAATCATCTCAAGCGCAACCCCCCGCTCGCGGAGCCCCTGCGCCCCAATCGAAAAATCTACACTGCGCCAGTCTCGCTTTGCTCGATTGGAGAGGGCTGGCCCTGCAGAAATTACACGACATTTAATGAACAATGCAACCTGATTGCAAGAGCAATGCTATTCTAGCTGAGAATGGATCCCACTCAAACTTGGAGGCCGCGTCAAAGGCTGCCGCAAGTCCGCTTGTTGGCGTCTGACATTCTCAATTTTTGTGTAAAATGGTGATTACATAAATGCGCTGGACTTGAGAGATAGCTTCGGCAACTTTCTCAACCCACCCGCTGCCATCTGACGAAAACGCCACTTCTCGTAGATGCTCCGGACCGCATCCGCGAGTTGGCACATCCGTGAAGATCACTGCAGAAAACCTAGTGATATAGCAAGGAGCAGCTGTCGTTACATTTGTAACAAGCTCAGCTAACCAAAAATTCAACACTTCAGGCGGAGCGTCTTCATCAAACGTTGTTGCATCGATCAAGAAGCATACATCCAATGCGCCAATGGTTCTTCTAACCGAGAGGAATTGGGCTGATACAGAATCCCCGTACGATGCGCTACGCACGCGAGGTGGCCGAGCAGCTACTGAAACATCCGTAAAATCGCTAACGTCCACTTCGATCGGAGATCCGCGTAGGGCCTGTCCACGAGCAGTGGCCCGAACAACGTACCTACCCGGTACATCGGGGACAAATGTTGTCATCAATCGACCATAGCCAAATGAAAGAAGCTTGGTTGTTCGTACAAAAATGCTGGCAGCTCCCATCATTTTGACGACCTCAACATCAACCGTACTTGGAGAATCGGTGGCTGAAACTGCAAGCGGATACCCCGCAACATCAAGCAAAGTCACAGACACAGTCACACGAGTACCGACAAATGCACGACTGCAAGGTAGTGAGAGGTCGCAAAGAGGAGGAGATGGCAAGTCAGTTGCAACGCTAAGAAGCCTCAGAGCGAGACCAAAGAGGGCACGTGAGCTCTGAGCACTTCGCTCATGAAGGCGAGTTGGCGATGATGGCGGCGACTTTCGATTCGATTGGCAAATTGTAGCAAAGCGAAGCATGCGGGCACCCATCTCAGCTTGCGTCGAGCGATTTATGTCCGCCACTCGATCGTAAACTGAAGAGGATATCGAATCGAGCTCCGTTTGCCGACTACATGGTCAAAATGTTTGTGTTCAACCGGGGCAGGAGTCAGGATCTTACGAGGCCAATCGCGCTTGCATTATGGTGAGCAGCTTTTCTCGCTGCTGCTCGCGTTCAACTTGAGCCACTCGTTCAGGTCGTGGCTGCAGCGCCAACTCGCCCATTTCAATGTCCTGGCGATTAAGATTGATGACAATTCATGCTCAACATCTTCAGGAACGACGACGTCTAGCTCATCTGCAAGCGAATAACCTGGATATCTCACAGAAATTGCATAACGCCCCGCAGGCACGCCACCGATTTGGAAATTTCCCCCAAAGTCTGTTTGCGCGGAATGCGTCACGTGCTCCATCTGAACGAGTTACATGAACCATCTGCATGAGTAACTGTTCTGTCCGAATCTATTCTCCGGTTCAGCGCCACAACAGCCCCATCAATATTGCGTCCATTGGCACCATCAACAACTACTCCTCGAATTGTGTGACAGAGAGGAGACAGGCTAAATTCGAGGACAAGTGGATCCTTTCTGAACGCAGGGACAGAGAGAGTAGCGTGGAAAGTTGTGAAGCCATCCCTTTTTGAGTAAGAAGGAAACACGAAAGAAACTTCGAGATCTCGATGTCGAAGTCTCCGGCAGGAAGCACAGCAAAAACGCGCCCATTCGGTTCTGAGCGTAGAGGAAAGGTGATCGTTGGCAAGTCAACCTTTTGAGAAGCTCGGGCCCAGTTTTTGAAGCGCCGAGCATCAAACCAACCCAACCGTGTGGCTGCCTCATACAGAACCCCATCATAGGGACCTCCCTTGGTCTGACGAGGAGGGCTGTGCGGAGGCAATGGATGCTCTTCGCGGGCTTTCAAAACTTCCTGAAACGTGGGTGAAAGTCGATAGGCTTCAGCGTAGTAGCGTGCAGCTGCAAGGAGGGGGCTCTGAGGGGGTGGACTCCGCGGAACATCAAAGAAAACAACGCGATCGCCATCGACGGAAGGAGTAGGTGGTCGCTTTGGAGGGAACGATGGGTTAGCTAAGGCAACTGCAGCATTTCCGATAGCATTGCCAGTGTATTTGTCTCGAACAACGAAATAAAGTGGGGGAGCATCAATGGGAAGCAGAAATGAGCCTGGTCGCTTAGAACACATATGCAAAATGGCCGACGAATGTGCTGAGAACAAGCATCGGCAACAAGTCGTGATATATCTGGCACTTCTAACGGAAGAGGCTGCGATGTATCACGTGAAAAGAGTATCTACCATATTCAGAACACATTTCTAGCAGCAAAGACGTCAGCTGCACGTCCAGGCCGCTGCAACGTGACATCAAATGCTCCAATTCGAGGAGAGCCCATCCAAGGTGGGTTTCCCATAACGAAGACGTCTGGGACTTCTTTGATAATTTGATCTCTCACTAGATGACAGTCATGTATCACAATTAATCGAAAAAAAGACCTTTCTCAAACAAATGCAGAAATGCTTGTGACGAACCTCGAAGAGAGACGGAGGGGCGAGGGGCAGTGCAATATTCGATCGCGACAACAAAAGGGGCCCAAATGTGCTCTTCCTTTAGTATCTTGATGTGAGAGGACACAAGTTCGCAATTACGTGACGAGTCCCATCAACCGCCGCAACAGGGTGGCTGTCACTCAATGCCCGCCCGATTGGTCGCACAAGCCAGTGACCACCTTTCCTATACATTGCGACAGCGAGGGAGGCACAATGCTCAGTTACTGCAAAAGCACATTCTACTATCTTTCGAGGGGGCGACGGTGCAAGCTTCGCACCAGGAGTTGATGGAAAATACTCAGATAATGTAAGACGAGCGCTTTGAGGCCACAGAGTGGTGTCAAAAGCTGAGACCAGAACAGCAAACGAAAACGTATGTCGAGGGCATTGAGACAAATCAATAACCACAGTCTCAGAGCCATCAAAGCGATCATGACATCGATCATCGCCATCGAGCGACATGTAGCCATTGAGAGAGCGCAAGTTGCGGAAGTAGACGACATCGCATAGACTGAGATGCTCGTCGAATGCAAGGACAGAGAGATCAAGATCAGCAGGAAGAGGTTGCCCGTCTTTTTCTACAGGCCGCCATGTGAGAGCAACAGACAAGTGCGCCGACGCGCCACATGCTGTAATATCATCAACAGGCTCTTCCAACGGCATCTGTCCACAATGAGTATGATCGCATGGAGCAATACAATAAAGAATGGAGCAAACGAAGGGAGCTTCTGCGGAGAATTGAGGGGTTGGCGGCCCTGGGAACTAACTCGTGATCGAACCTGCTTTTTGAGATCCGTGGGAAAACGCAAAACATGCGGAGACGACTCTAGTTGTCGCCGCACGGGCTTGAACGCACGAAGAGTGCTGCCTTGGGAAACGTCTGAGCGATCACCACGAAAAGACTCAATTTCTCGTAAACTGACGTCACTCGCAGAGGCGGACTCCTGGCCGCCTAGTTCCTCCTTCATGGACGAAACGCTCCCGACGCTACGCGTCCTTTTAGCGTCCACAACGTGACGACTTTCGATCTGAGGTTGATCAATCAGCTCACTGGTTTCGTCGTCTTCAAAGTCATCATCATCATAGTTGGTTGGCATCAACGGCTTGCTCACTTTGACTTTGACCTGCGCTTTGACTTTGATAGTCCACCGCAGAAACTCTTGTTGTGTAATAATTTACGAGCAATGATCAGCCGCAACATTATCACCGCCCCTCAACAATGGCGCAAATGAGGCCATCGCGGGAGCCATTGTAAAACTGGGAGAGGGATGGGTCCGTTGGACAAATGTACATCCTGTGCACTCCATCGCCGCAATGGACAATCCCTGCACACTGGGCCGCTCTCATGCGCTCCATGAGCCGCGATAATGCACTCAAGAAACCTCTCCTGGCGCATTATGAAGGACGTGAAGCGATTACCTCGGAAGTAAAAGCAAGATTGCTCGATTTTTAGCGCATTTTTCTGCAAAAGCTCGTTTCGAAGTTTTCGTTGTCATCTTGATGTGCATATCAATCTTGAAAGAAGGAATTTCTCCAGACATCAAGGTCGCAATCACTTCTCCAACAAGCACCTTGCCCTTGTATAAGCAATAAACTTGCTGTGGGAGCTGTGGATAAAGTGGCACCAGCAGCCCACTAGCTAGCGCTGCAGGGTCCACTATCATGCCGTCAGGAAGACTTTGCAACCCCGCCGAACTTTCGCTAGAATAAGGCAGCACTAATGGTACCTCCCCAGTTTCTAAATCATCTAACGAGTGCTGAAACAACTGCAACGGTACCGCTGCTGGACTTATAGCAGCTCCTCCCGTGAGGAGAGGAAATGTAGGAGAAGAGCTAACTCTGGAAAGGCTGACCTGCTCAGTTGGAGATCTCTTCGATTTCTTCGCGTGACAGTACGGGCAGAGATGCAGCTGATCTGCTGCAAGCGGTTCAATAAAGCACGAGGAGTGAAAGTCCTTAGAGCATCCTGAGCATTTGAAATCTGGCTCGATTTCACAACAGAGACCACATGATCTTGAGGGCATAGTAGGAGCAGAGACCTCTTCTTCACGTCCAGAAGATGGAACGATCGATACAGTTGATCCATCATAAACTTGAAGCTCGCTGAGGCGAAGTTGCCACTTTGCACGTGGGACAAGCCTGTCATTGACTAGGCCATGAGGAGCACCAAATACAAATCACACTCTTGCAACTTGATACAGCGAGGTCAAATCGGAGGAATTTTGATAGATGGTTCAGCAGTCGAATTAGGCGAGTCCTTGATTTTGGATTGACATCATACAATTCATCCGTATTCAAAGGATCCAATACAGTGAGGCGCATTCGAGCAGCAGACTGCTCCTCTGTTTCTGAATCGGACATGCCTGATAGATGAGAATATGCATGTGGACTTTATGGACCATGAAGAGAGAGTGTGTTTGGCATGCTGTCGGTAAACAAATAGACATTGGTGAAACTTAGAGTAAGTATCCGCATCCTCAAAAGCAACGCCCCTGCCGCCTCGCGCCCCTCTCAGTGGGTCACCTTTTCGACTAGCCCGACTTCCGTTGGCGCTCCTTGCGAAGAAAAAGAGGAGAGGGGCAAATAAACAGTTTCGTTAAACATCGAACACAAAACCCGACGTCGCGGTTTCATCCGCCTCCCGCGCGTTTTGTGAGAGGGTCGTTCGCCTTGTCGGCGCTGCACCCTCTCCCGACGCCCTTGACGTCGACTCCATCCTCAGCCCCTCGCCATTGCAACCCACTGCCGCTGCCATCAACTTCGCCCATGTGGCCCTCACGTTCGCCCGTGCCCTCTTCTGGCGCCGCTGTTGCCGCTTCGCTCCTTTGCCTCCCTAACTCGTTTGGTCATTTGTACTTCCACCTCCGTATCAAAATGAATCGTAGTATCGAAAACGTAGCGCTAGGTCGACTTGTTGTCAGTCACGCTCTCATATCCCACGACGTCAATTGCTCGCGTTAATAATTGCCTCTTGCTGCCTTCATAGTCCTTCTTTGAAATTGTGAAAGGGTCCTTTGGGACGTTGAGTTTATTCCAGACACCCGTCGGAGCCTGTCACTTTTCCTTTGGACCTTGTCGTTGCTACCGCTGCTCCCTTCGATCTTTCTCCAGTCGTCACCCTCTCTAGTGTCGTCCCCCCCTATTCGTTTAGGTTGTAGCCCTTTGCACTTCGCCTTCACCATGATAGCATTCGATGTACCCACCTTTGCTATGAGAGTAGACAAGGAAATTCATCATGTGCAAAGATCAACGAATGCGGTCGCTTGAATCCCTTCCCAATCGGCCGTCCATTGTGCTTACTACATGTATGTGGCAAAGGCCTCAAGGTAAGAATTCGGATAGGCGCCCCAAGGTAGAATGGATCTGCCCGAGAAAACGAAGCGTACATCCACCACGCATACTCAAAGAATCCCCGCTTCGCCTGACTTTCACCCCCCGATGTCACGGTAGTACTTCGCCTTCCGCGCGTTCTGTGCTGCTGCGATGACGCAGGTCGTCAGGGGAAGTGCGGCTCCGAAAAGGCTATCAACCATGGCTATCAACCACGTAGTCACATATACGTTTTAGTTAAGTTATTCGTTAAGGCTCAACCAAGATGTCTTGCTGATGATGAAGAATCTGCACTCAGTGATTTCAGCGGTTGCATTTGACTGCCTTATTTTCTATCCAGCAACGAGTCCTTGTTTACCGGGCGTCCAGAGGCATTTTTGGAGCAAGTCAAGATTGTTTGATTTCCGAAGCGTGCTTGAACTCTCGGCTGTGCTCGGCTCCTCCGCCAGAGTGTGCCTTCCTGTGGCTGCTTTCGAAGACAGCTCGTCTTTGTTACTGCAGAGTGGAATCCAATCGGACCCAAGGATCCATCATCCGATGTGTGTGGTTTCCCATAGGAACACGTCCTTGGCGGACATTCAGCCCCGTGCATTGAGTACACTGGTACAAGACTCTGATGTTAATCTGGTTCGGTTTCTTCTTCATTTTTTTATGGAACAGGTCAAACAGGAATTCGACGAACTTGCGCTAGTTGCAAGCCACTCGTCTTACGTACCTCCGCTGAATTCGCTAGACTGTCAGCTCTTTGAGGCTACAGACGCCTGCGATCTTGTCCTGATTCAAAAGCTGGTTTCTTTGGGCGCAAGCTTAAATGCCCGTGAGCTGCGAGCGGGTGCTTCTCCTTTGCACCGAGCAGCCTCAAGAGGCCATGTTGAGGTCGTGAACTGTTTGCTGCTACTGGGTGCCAATGTTAACAGTCGAGCTCTCAACTTCTCGACCCCTCTGCATTGGGCTTCTTCTCAAGGTCACGTTGACGTGGTTCAGGCTCTTCTAAACGCAGGTGCGGATGTTAGCGTGAAGTCATCGACGTGGACATCAACGGTCACAGGATCTGCTAGTGGTCAAACTGCTCTGCACTGGGCAGTTGAAAGTGGTAATTCGAATGTTGTGGAAGCCATCCTGGAATTTCGTCCGGATGCTGCTGGGCAAGTAGACGAGAAGGGGCGCACAGCAAAAGAAGTAGCAACACCTCAAGCGGAAAGCCTATGTGCAGCGAGAATCGTCGAGTCGGCCCTTGCGAGCCTTTGGGTCGAGTTTGACGTCACCCACGGACAGAGAGGTGTGCACGTCAGCAACTTGAAAGAATAGCGATTTGGTGTTATAATGTTAAAAGACTCGTCCAGATGAAGCGATGTACAAAGTTTACAATGAAAGCAACGTAATTTCACGTGCTTTCAACAGCAGACCGCTGTCGACGCATTTCTGCAAACCTGGCCGCAAGCTGTATTCTAGAAGAGCGCAGCTCAGACAAAAGCTCGCCTTCTTCTAGAGGACCTCCTTGTCGTGGAGATTCAGAGGCCCAGTTTGAATTGAAACCATTGGCCGGGGGCGCTTGGGAAGAGGATGGCTTCGGATCTGTCCATTGTTTTCCCGACCGAGAGGCAGACAAAAGGGACAGCTCCCGCTGCAGGATTGTGTTTTCGCGAACAAGAGAAGAAGTCTTGATTTCCGAGGCCTCCGCTGCATGCCGCTGGGAAGCATTGACACGTTGCATTTCAGCAGCAGCCGCTCTCTCGCTTCTGACGACACCTTCTAACTCCGCTACTCGCTGCTCGTGCAGGCGTATGCGCGCATCCACTGCCGCAGCAACCTTCAGCACTTCGTCGGCTGCCTCGGCGGCATCAACGCCAATTCGAGCAGATGGAACAACCCGGGCAAAAAGCCTCAGTGCATCGCACAGGCGCTCATTTATGCTTGATAGCACCCTCGAAAGCCGTGAGGCTTCATCACGAGCAGCAGCCTTTTCTGACGTGGCACGCAGGGCATCATGTGACCGCTCATAAGCACTGCGAGCGTTCTCCTCGATGACAAGCTCTCTCGCAGCGCCTCTTGATGCAAGGTCGACGGCTCGCACTCGTTGCTCCGTCAGCTCCTTTGTTAGAGACTCAACACGAAAGCGCAGAGAATCGCGTTCTTCGATCAGCCCAGACAATTCACCCATACGAAGGGTCGCTGCAGATGCTTCCTCGCGTGCAGCTTGCAATGCTTTTCTGAGTGAGTCGCACGTGCCTGTGAGCTCTTCAATAGAGGCCTGCATGGTACTTGATGACTCCGCCTCCTCCATCAAGCGTTTGTTTGACTCGCCCAAGCGTGCAACGGCAGATGCTAAAACTTCTCGAGATTCCATCGCCCTTGCTCTTTCATTTCTAACAGAATTTATCTCCTCAGATGCTTCAAAGAGGGCCCGCTCTCGAACAGCAGCAGCAGCTCTCTCTTCAGCCAATGCTTTTGACAGAGACTCGGCTTGAACAGCCCATCCGCTCCCCTCAGCAAGAGCTCGACCTTTTTCTTCCCTCGCCTCGGCGAGCAACCCTTGGCAACGTTTCAGATCAGCCTCAACGCGAGGAAGCGCAGCCTTGAGAGTCGCCAATTCAGCTTGACAATCAGAGAAATAACCCTATTGCAGAAATCTTACCGACGAGAGCTGCGCGATTATTAGAATTGCCATCATCTGTAGCAGCACGGCTGAGGGAGGCCAATTCTGCACGAGCGCGCTCCGCTTCGAGTCTCCAAGACGCCGCTTCCAACTGAAATGCTAACACCTGCAATGTCAGGTTCAACCCTCAAGGCTCATGAGAACCTCATCCGAAGACTCCCCACTGACATCTCGCTTTGACAAACTGACGGCAGAGCTCCTTGTACTCAGAGTCTCGACTCGACGCCTAGTAGCAGGTGACAGCGCAATGCAAGGGACTCGTTGAGGGGACTCGAGGTCAGAAAATTCTTCTTCCGCAGCTCGGAGGATCTGTCGGTCAGATGCGACCAGGCGCTTGGGTGTCACGCCACTTGACGACTCCAAACGAAGGATTTCCGATGAATGAACGGTTTGTGAAGAAAGCCTCTGGGCAAACATGGCAGCTGATAATGCGTCGTCGTATCGAAATGGGTCGGACGGAATAAACGCCAAGAATACACATCTCTTGGCCTCCGCAAGAGGGCGCCGCAACATCATCGTGAGCTTCGCCTCGCGGTAACTCGATGAGGGCGCTGCTCCCTCGCCATCGCCAAATCGATGCAAAAGTATGTCGCAGAGCGCCCTCACTACCTGCGCTGCCCGAACGGACTCCCTAAATGTAGGATCAGGTAGAGGCTTCCCTAGCGCATCCAATCTTTGCTTTCTGATATGAGCCGGAGTCGACGTGACGACCACAAATGTCACAGTCGCAACAACACAATTCCCGCTTCGAAGCAAAAAGGACGCTACGAGCGCCGGAGGTGGACTTTCGCGGCGGACTTTCTGAGCTGCTGCAACAAGGTTTGCCTCATTGACAAGGGCATCACAAACGTCCGTTGCACGGGAAATAGGTGTTGATGGAAATTGTTGTGGAATGCGAGAGTGAAGGACTTGATGCTGAGCGTTTGAAGAGACAACGTCGAGGACAGAGTCAGAGCTGACGGACTGGAGAGATAATTGGAGAGACAAGTCGGAGCTATCATCGCTGTGGTCAATCGCCACAAGCGCGTCTATAGCAAACGACAACAGGAGACCTCTCCTGGATGGGTCCATATCCCCACGCATGGTAAAATCCTTGCCACTCCGCTGAGGCCCAAATGCAACGAACACTGAAGACTTGTGTCCAATAAAGTCGGCTACGAGGGGCGCTACAAGATCTGCGTAGATTCGATCCGAATGGACAGTTGGTCCGTACACGGAATCAAAGCGGAATCTTCGGCGTGTGAGACTCATCGACAGCAGTCACTTGTGAACGGACAGAGTCCCTTCTGTGCCGTCCAAGTTTCCTTTTTGTAGGAGTTCCGGCGCAGCCGCTGCAAAGAGGACTTCGCCAACGGCTTGAATGTGAGAAACAGATGCGGCATTGGTACCCCCTTGAGTTGAAAAGCAAGTGAGTCCCTTGCGAGGGGGGGGTCTTATTCTAGCATGAATCGACAAGGCCATCAACGACTAACAGAGAAAAGTAGTTATTTTAGAGCACTGACGTGTGATGGTGTTCGAACCGTTATTCCAGTTTCCTCCAAACAAGACCCTCTCCTCCTTGTCGCTGCGGGACGGTCGTCTCCACCTGCTGTCCTCTGGCTCCGCTGAGATTTTGAGGGCCAGCAAGGCCTCAGCCAACGACGAGTTCTCCTTTGAGACTGCCGCAAGACTCCTTGGCGTCCCTTCTTCATTTTGTTACGATCTCTCTGGTTCTCTCATGTTCAGCGACCTTGCGACAAAAATGCTGCGTATCCAGAGACCTCATGTTTGCTTGAACAGCGTCTCATTGGGCTGATTCCTCAGAGCCAAGGCCAATCGTTTCTGGAGCTCGCAAATTCTTACGAGAGCCAGCAATTCAAAGGGCCCAGCTCTGTTTGCTTCAATTCATCTGGCTCATCCTTCTTTTTTACTGACAGTGGGACTTTGGGGACAACGTCGCTTCAAAATCCATGCGGCAGTGTCTTTCAGGCGTCCGCAGAAACGGGTCTCTTGAAGCCGATATTGCTGAATTGTCTTGCGCATCCGTCATCAATTGCAATTTCATCCACAGACAGCCATGTCTACGTCGCCGAAACCTGTCAGAATCGAATTCTTCGGATTGTTGTTCGCTCATTCGGAGCCCAGCACGCGTCAGTCTTTAAGCAGTTCTCAGGAGGCTTTGGACCGACTGCAGTCGCTATCGATTCTAAAGGTCATCTTATTGTAGCTCGTAGCAGCCTCGTTCTTCCAGGGGCAAAAGGATTTGTCACCGTTCTGGACGATGATGGCAACGTCATCGTTGATGTACCTGGCCCTGGCCCCGACATGACAGGTCTCTGCGTCGGACGCTCTGCAGAAGGAGCTGAAATGGTTTATATAAGCGAGGGCACGACAGGGTCAGTGCACTGCGCAAGCATGTCTGCACTTCTTGCACAGAAATCATTGTGAGCATTTCTAGGCGGTGATATGTAAATGTTGTTCTCATGCAGTTTATCAAAGACATCAAATGATAGCTCGGGCTTCTTGGAAGACGCCAACCAGCGACGCAAGCTGAACTCTGTCACTGGTCGCAACCGAAAGACGGTACCTGCAACGTCAATCGGACGTGCGGATACTACACTCAATGTCACCCAGTCCAATGTACAGCTCGCATTTGGCACGATCCGGAATCTTCAGCGCCGTGACGTATGTGTGAACATCACGAATAATGTCAATGAGGGAGAGACCTTTCTCCGTTTTCATATCCAAAATCGCTACGCATTAGAAAAGAGATATTGGCATTACTTCGATAGGCGACTTCGAGCGTTTCATTGAGGAGAAGATGCACAATGTTTTGCACATCCCGAGGGAGGGGCTGTCCAGTGCAGGCATACACACTGTCGCCATCGACGTTTCCAAAGGACATCGCCGTCGCTTGCAAAGTATTGACACACCGGCGCATGTCCCCTTTGCCAAGTCTCTCCAGCGCTGCAAGGCCATCCGTTGAGACCTTCACTCTGTGCTGTGAGCTCACTCTGCATGACGGACCCTTCTGATGCGCAGATCTGCTCAAGACGAGTTCGAACTTGTGCTTTTTCAAGGGGACCAAAGCGAAACCTGGTGCAGCGGCTCTGCAAATGTCAACCAAGGGGGCCATCTGAATGCAGACCTGGAGAGCTGGGATAATTTTGTTAACATGGTTTGCAATGATGCAGAAACGGGTGTTGGCGGTAAATTTTTCAATAACTGATAACATCAAGGCAATGAGAGGTCCATTACTTCTGCGCAGAGCGAATTGTGCTGGGCCCGTCATTGCATCAGCTTCGTCGAGGATGACAAGCTTGAAACCAGAGGCAAAGATTGTGCGCGTGCTCGCGAAATTCTTGATTTCCTCCCGGACCACGTTGATTGTTCTGTCGTCGGATGCGTTGAGTTCAAGAACCATGCTCTGACCAATGAACAGAAGCAAAAACGACTGAGACCTTGTATCTCTCCCCAAACAACTTCTTTGCCACTGCTAGAATAGTTGAAGTCTTACCAGTGCCTGGAGGTCCATAGAAGAGGAGATGAGGGAGCCTACTTTCATCGATCAACCTAGAAACTGCTTCTCAGCAACACCAGATGGAACATTATGCAATACTTGTGGTGATGATCTCTCGGTGAGAGACGACGTCATCTAAGGATGCAGGACGATACTTCTCTACCCAAGGCTGCGCAACGATGATCCCACTATCTTGATTGGACATAATTTGGCGGGAGGCACAAGTGAAAAGGCGGGAATTTGGGAATACTTTTTTTTTTTTTTTTTTTCCTCGCCAAGTTCAAA
>JAIYDP010000012.1 GCA_027487435.1 Verrucomicrobiaceae bacterium
CGAAATAGAGAAGGACATATTTCCCCCACTCGCTGCATTTACAGTTCGAGTGGAGATGGACCGGATCATCGGAGCTTTTGAGAGCAGCACGTTGACCGAAGCACGAACTGAAACTCCAGTGGAAAATGATTGGACAGCCACCTCAGCGCGGCCAACTGGTAGTGGAGGAGTCATGAGGGAAAATACGACTGATCGCAACGAGCTCGTTACAATGGACAAGTTCGATGTCGGAACTATGATTTGTCCTATTGTCATAGAGACGTCAGCAACAGAGGATGCGAACACAAAGTTCTCAACGGCCACCAGCATATTCGACCCACCGACATCAGAAACTTGCGTCGGTGAGATCGAAGTAATAAAAGGAACAGTTGGGAAGTAGTCGATGCTGAACGACACCGCTTGTTGCGAGAACCCAGATGGCACGATCATGGCGGTGAAAGTTGCCGCCGCAGATATCGATATGGAAGGCAGGCGAACAATCAGAGTCGTTGACGCTGAGCTTGACGAAACAATAGAATCTGTCGAACCAAATCGGCCCCCTGGCTCCAATTGAACCAATACTTGACTCAGTGATTGAACAGTTGGGAAGTTTGTGATCGTGATTGTTATTGGGTCGGGATTGAATGCAGGGACCCTGAGCGGAAGGCGAGACTCAATTCTTGTGCTGAGCGGATCAATGTAAGTGAACGTAGTTTCGGCGCTTTCACCGTCTACTGTAACGGTGACCGCTGCGGATGATGCTGACGACGGTGGGACAAGCACATCAACAGACAAGACGCTTGACGACAGGGAAAATGTCTGAACCAGCCCAACCGTTTGTCCAAAGGCAACAGCGACTGAAGAGGGGCTTCTCCCGATGTTATCAACCAGGATTCGAATCGGAAAGCCTCCAATTCGAGTCCCAGAAGACGGGGACATTGAAACAACTCGTGGTCGAGTATTGTCGACCAGCGACATCGAAAAGGAGCCCACTGATGCAGGAATTCTGCTGTTGTAAACAACGCCGGACACTGTCCCAGCAGCCAGTGCAGTTGGAACAACAAAAGATACCAATGAACCTCCAGACGCAGTGGGTCCAAACGCAGTGATCGAAGCCGTTACGCTTCCGAACGCAACAACAGGTGTTTCCGATGTCGTTCGCGGAAGCAAGAAATCGGACAACGAGAGAGTCACAATTGCATTGGCCCTGATGGGAGCGACTGTGGGGAACACTCTATCCACAATTGGGTTCGGAGGAAGTCTGAACTCAAGAGCAAGCACAGCAGACCGAACAGTGCTGTCAGACATATTCGCAATCAAAGCGATCGATCTGAGCGTCCCGGCCACAGGGACTTGCGGGAAGATGAAGCTGAAATCCGTCAAGTTGCCGACACGAGTGATGGACGACACATTAACAAGCGGCACACCAGTCACGTTGAAAGAAATCACGGCAGACAATGGGGCAGACTCAAAATTCTCGACGCGAATAAGGCAAGTGTCTCCACCTATCGAGGACGAGATTGACGGTGTCACGCTGACAACAGACGCTGTTGTTGCAGCGATAGAATTTATCTGGAATGGAATCACTACCGTCGCAGTGGAGAGAGTCAAAGCAACAGACAGATTCACCGGACCAGTCAACCCCAACGGCGGGAGCAGTGTTTCGATGAGAATGGTCGATGACTGACCAGCACTTGCAAGAGCACTCACGCGCGTAACTTGAACTGAACTTCCACTGATATTAATCGCAACCATAGACAAACCAACCGATTCGGAAGCCCTAACATTTGAAATTGCAACGGTCACCGCTGTGGCCCTGCCCTGCGACACGGTGGAGGGCGCTACATAACTGAAGACCGGCTTGAAAGAATCCGCGTATATGACATTGAAAGACGCGACATTCGACGGGCTCATCGTTGGGAAAATGTAGACAGTTGTGGTGCCCTCAGGACGAGGGGGCAACCGAATGGACGCCTGCGTTGCAGAGAGCGACGAACTCAGAGACAACAAGGCGGTGTCTCTCCGTGAATCATTCGGAGACAATCCTACAGAAATGACAATGGAGCTTGAGTCAACTTGGCGGAAAGAGGACAAGACAACGTTGACAATCGAGGTACCATCAACATTCGCGTGGATTGATGAGACAAACGACACCATTGCAGCACCTTGCGGAAGGGATAGGACACTCAGTCTGAAGCTCGATTGTCTCAAGCCAATACCCAAAGTCGCGATTGCAGTGCCCGGACTTAATGACGTGATCCTGAAAGAGCAGGTGCTGAGAGTTCCGACCGAGTTGAAACCACACGACGATAGCGTGGCCTTTGCAATGGTTCCAGTGGAGGACACCAAAGACATCGTCACATTCGCAGCAGTGGCCGAAGAAGGAGGGTTGGCAAACGAGACGGTAAGGACCTCCCCATCTGTCGAATAAATAGACTCCGAAGAAAGGCGTTCGACAGTGAGAGGGAATGGGTTCAAATATTCAAAAGAAAACGAAGCTGCGTTCACCGGCGACACCGCTGGATAAATGGAAACTGTGACGATCCCAGAGCAAGTGGGATCCAGTGGACACAGCTGGGGACTTTCGACCATCAGAGAGACAAAGTCTTGGACGATGGCAATTGATTGAATAGTGGCTCGGCGATCGCCGAACATGACCACGGCATCTGTCGGACGTGAAATGAATGTAAAATTTGCAAGCAGAATCGCAACAGAGTCACCACCAAGACCAGACCCGGCCAGCGGCTGCGCTGACATCACGGTAGCAGCACCCACTCGAATACCCAATGAATTGAACGTAAACGGCACTGCAGTGACCAAATTGGAGAACTGGACAAAGCATTGAAAAGTTTGGGAGACATTCGCTGGGAAACCGCTCAAACTAGAAGCAGCAACAAGAACATCCTCAGACGAAGTTGGTTGGTGGACAGAAGAGGATAACAGCGAAGTGACCGAGGCAGTGCCCTGACGACCAAATCTGAGATTGAAAGTTGAGTCGCCGAGTAGCTGCTGAAGTTGCACCAAACTACTTGCAACAATCGAAGAAGCTGCTGAGACTGTCGTGCCAACCAATTCTGGTCTACAGCTGATGGAAACGTTACTTGATGAGGCAGCAGGTGATTGAGATTTCGGAATGCCGATGACGAGAACAAAAACAACTTCTTGTACAGTCGCAGGTACTCGAACTGGGGCAGCTGCAAGCATACGAGGGACTGAGTTGCTGAGAACTGTGATTGCATTGACAGCTCTGGCCGCGTCTTGATCGACAATTGACGACAACACAGAAATATTCTCAGAGCCGACAGAGACAGGATTGAACTGAACAGCAAGCATGGCCACGGATCCACCAGAAGACGTCACGACTGACGGGATGGATCTACCAGAGAAGAAAACAGCTAGAGTGCTTGGAGAATCAAGAACACCGGA
>JAIYDP010000346.1 GCA_027487435.1 Verrucomicrobiaceae bacterium
GGCGCGGCGGCGTTGACCGAGTTGTATTCCTATGCGCCGAATGCGAGCCATTTCCTCACGCACCTGAATTTCGTGAAGGAAAAGCACACGCTGCGCTCGATCATTGGCTCTTGTACCGAGGCGATTACTGCGGCCTATGATAACCCGGAGGATGTGCCTGCGTTGCTGGATAGCGTGGAGGGTTCGGTATTGGCGATTCGAGAAAATGCGGAGGTGAATCGGGCTGCGACAATTCGATCCTCCGTAAAAGAGGTGATGGAATATTTTGCCTCGATGTGCGCGGGGGAGAAGCAAGCGCAGGGGTTTACGACGGGCTATGAGAAGCTGGATCAGATGAGCAATGGTCTGAAGCCGGGGGAGATGTTCATCATCGCGGCGCGACCTTCGATGGGTAAGACCTCGTTCATGATGAACATCGTCGAGCACGTCTGCATCGACTTGCAGAAGCCGACGATGGTGTTTTCGTGCGAGATGAGCGCGTTTCAAATCGTGCAACGATTGGTGTTTTCCCGTGCGAGGTATAAGATGACGGATTTGCAGCGTGGATTGATGCCACAGAAGAAAGACCTGCTGGCGATTCGTCGAGCCTCCGAGGAAATCGCCAATGCGAAGATGTTCATCGATGACACGCCGGGTATCACCATCAATGACTTGCGAGCGAAGGCGCGGCGGAAGAAGCGGGACGAAAACATTCAGCTCATCGCGATCGACTACTTGCAGTTGATGCGGTCGTTGAGCAAGCAGGCGACGAGTTCCCGCGAGCGGGAAATTGCCGAGATTTCTGCGGGACTGAAGGGTTTGGCGAAGGAATTGGGGATTCCGATAATTGTGCTAGCGCAGTTGAATCGGGGGCCTGAAAATCGATCAGGCGGTATGCCGAGGATGTCGGATTTACGGGAGTCTGGCTCCATCGAGCAAGATGCCGACATGGTAGGGTTATTGTATCGGAGTGCCTATTACGCCGAAAACGACGACGAGCGAAAAGAAGAAGAAGGACGAGCGGAGTTGCTGCTAGCGAAGAACCGGAACGGGGAAACGGGGCCGATTCCGCTGACGTTCATTGCGCCGTTGATGCGCTTTGAAACAGGTGCCCCCGCTGAAGAGCCGAAGGTCTAGATTTGATGGCTGAAGAGCCGAAAATGAGTCATTTGCGCAGGGCTCCATTTGTCGAAAAAATTTTCTGAATTGACGTGATGAGGTGGGTTGCTAGTGTGCTGCCGATGAAGCGAATAACCTTACTGACATTTGTTTGCAGTTTGATGCAGACGCAGGCTGTGATCGTGGGTGGCACGATGGGGACAGGGGCGAATAATGCCAGTGAGTCGAGTCTCAACGCCTACTTAGCTACCACCGTGTATAGTCCGTTTCCCTACTACGCCAACTTGGTGCGAGTGGGTGATGCTTCAGGGGTATATCTTGGTTGGAACTACGGCACAGACCACGGCTGGGTCATGAGCGCGCAGCACGTGGGAGCGCCTGCGACGATTGGAATCGATGGCGTGAGCTACACGGTTTCTGCAGGCAGTGCGATAGCCGGTTCGGACATCAGAATTCATCGCTTGGATCGCGGGGCGAATCCCATCCCAGTCATGCCATCGGTGCCGCTGGCTTCGGTGCTGGCGACGGTGGGAGAATTTTCGCTGATGACGGGGCGAGCGACGACCAGCGATACGAGCGCGCCGTTTGATTGGGTGGCTCCCGGGTCTAGCGATGCCGTCCCTTCACGTTGGGCGACGAACACCATTTCAGGGATCGGGTCGATCAATCTTGGTTCGGAAATAAGTCCGAACGTTCATACCTACTTGGTGACAGATTTTGACGGGCCTGGAGATTTCGGGGTGACAGATTTCGATGGGCAAGCGGCATCGGGAGATAGTGGAGGAGGGTTGTTTGTCTATCGCGGTGGGCAATGGGAACTGTCCGGGGTAGCACATTTTGTGGATGATGGCCCGACGTTTGGCCCGCCATTTGGTGCTGTCAATCCCTCTGAATTTGGTGATTTTTCGGCATATACGGATGTGTTTCAACATCGCACGACGATTTTGGGAGCAACGGGCACATTGATTCCTGAGGCATCAACCTTTTGGTATGGCTTGGCGGGGATGTTGGTGTTTTTTGGGCGTAGGGTGAAAAGAGCATGAAAGAGTTGGATTCATGCTGCGTAATATCGGGGCATGAGTGATTTTCAATCAGATCGACGGAGTTTTTTACTTGGAACTATGGCAGCTGCAATGACCCCACTCGGATGGACCTCAGCATTTGGGGCGGATGAAGATCCAGAAGTCATGGGTCAGGGGGCGTTTCGCTTTCGCAAAGAGAAAGACTGGTCTCTGAAGCGTGAAGGTAGCCCTGTTGCCGTGAAGGATTGTCATGAGTTTGTCCGCACGAAGGCGGGCAACATGATCATGTGCACCACGCATACGGCGAACAATTTGATTGAGTTTTCGCCCAATGGCCAAGTCTTGCGGACGTTTGGAACGACGTATCCAGGGATTCACGGTTTGAGTATTTCGAACGAAAATGGCGAAGAATTTCTCTGGTTGACGGACACGCAGCGTCGCATCGTCGTGAAGTTGGACATGAAAGGCACCGAAGTGATGACGCTGGGATGGCCAAAAGAAACCGGGAAATATCAGGAAGAAAAGAAATTTTGCCCCACGGAAACCGCGATCAATCCGGCGAATGGTGATATTTACGTAGCGGATGGCTATGGTAGTGATTATTTGACCCACTATGACGCAAAGGGCGTGGTCAAGGGCTGCTACAAGCATGAGGGCTTCAATTGCATTCACGGAGTGGCGATCGATGGCCGCGATCCGGCTGGGGCAAAGTTGTTAGTGACATCGCGTGCGGCGAACAAGCTGTTCACGTTGTCGTTGGATGGACAGAATTTGGGACACAAGCATTTCCCAGGTGCATGGATCTGCCGCCCGGTGGTGCGCGGCGAGAATGTCTTCTTTGCGGTGATCAATTCGGGTCGCGAGAAGTGGGGAAGTGATTTCCGAGGATTTGTGATGGTGCTGGATAAAAACAATGAGCCGATTTCATTGATTGGTGGGCAAGCGCCAACGCAAGGAGGCGAGGGCGAAGCGAAGTTGTATCGAAACATCGAGCCGAAGCCGTTTTTGAATTGCCATGACGTGAATCTGGATGCCGAGGGCAACTTGTATGTGGCGCATTGGGCATCGAAGCAGACGCATCCTTACAAGCTTAGCTTGGTGAAGTGAGCGGCTACTGCTGAGAAGCGGCGTGGTTTTTTCTGGATGTGCGTGGCATTGGGTGCTTGTTTTGGCGCGTGATGACGAGATTTCGACCGTGCATTGATTTGCACGAAGGCAAAGTGAAGCAGATCGTAGGCGGGACGCTGCGCGATGATGGCTCGGCGCGGGAAAATCATGTAAGTGGCTATGATGCCGCTTGGTTTGCGAGGAAATACCATGAGGATGGTCTCACTGGGGGGCATGTGATTTGCCTAGGAAGTGGGAATGTAGATGCGGCGCGTGGTGCTCTAGCAGCCTGGCCCAGTGGCATGCAGGTGGGCGGTGGAATCACGCCAGAAAATGCTGCGGAGTGGCTGGAAGCAGGGGCGAGTCATGTGATCGTGACATCGGCACTTTTCTCGAAGGAGGGGAATTTTTTGGAGGAGAAGTTGGCGGCGTTTGTGCGAAAAGTGGGACGCGAGAGATTGGTCGTGGATTTGAGTTGTCGGCGTACAGCGACGGGCTGGGCGGTGGCGATGAATCGCTGGCAGACGATTACGGATCTGGAGGTGACGTTGGCGACCTTGGAGGGGCTGGCGGATCAATGTGCGGAGTTTTTGATTCATGCAGCGGACGTGGAAGGATTGTGCGGGGGAATCGATGCCGAATTGGTGGCGATGATCGGTTCATGGGGCAAGGTGCCGGTGACGTATGCTGGCGGGGTGGGGGAGATGGAGGATGTGCGATTGGTCGAGCGGCTGAGCGGCGGCAAGGTGGATGTGACGGTGGGAAGTGCGTTGGATTTATTTGGTGGCAGCGGGGTAAAGTATGCGGAATTACTCGATTGGAATAGGAGGGCGGAATGTTGATCGATGCTCATTGTCATTTGGCTTCGGCAAAATTTTTGCCAGCGGAACGAGGAGAAGTGATCGCGCGAGCCGTGGCGGCGGGGGTAGGAAAGATGGTGACGATGGCGACGAATTTGCGGGATGTGGCTGAGAATTTGGCATTGGCGACGCGGTATGATGTGGTGCGGACGGGGTTGGGAATTCATCCCTGTGATGTGCATGAGGCGCCGGATGATGCGGTGGAGCAATTGCGTGGCTATGGCGCGGATGAGCGGGTTTGCGTGATAGGCGAAACGGGCTTGGATTATTACCATGCTGCACCAGAAGGCTGGCAGGAGGAGGATTTTCGTGAGCGGCAGAAGTGGATGCTAGAGCAGCATTTTTCCTGGGCAGCAAAATGTGGACTCGGCGTAGTGGTGCATACGCGAGATCGCAGCGGCTGTGCATCGTTCGAGGATGCATTGGCGGTTTACGCTGGTTATGCTTCGAGAGTGAGGGCGATGTTTCATTGTTTTATTGGCTCGGCGGAGAATGCACGGCGGGTGTTGGAAATGGGCGGGATTGTTTCGTTTGGCGGGGTGGCGACATTTAAGAATGCGCGTGATGTGCTGGATGTGGTGTCGGGACTGCCGCAAGGGACGTTTGTGCTGGAGACGGATGCGCCGTATTTGGCACCAGTGCCGCATCGTGGTCAGCGCAACGAACCAGCGATGGTGCGGCATACGGCGGAGTGCATTGCTGCGGCGCGAGGGGAAACCGTAGAGGAACTTTGTGCGCATACGGCACGTGTGGCTGCGGGATTTTTCCGCTGGTGATTTTTTTTTGATGGAGGTAGCATAGCGACGTGTCCCGTATGATTGATGAGTTGATCGGCTATCTTCGCCAAGAGCAGCAAAAAGGGGTGACCCATGTGGAATTGGATGAAGGAGCTAGGCAAGTGCTGCGCGGGTGGGTGGCGTCGAAGCCGGTGGTGGCGAAAAAATCGGTTGTGACTGCGGTGAAAGCAGAGCCGAAGCCGGCAGAGCCCGCGCGGGAATTGGTGGTGGTAGGGAATACGAATGCGGAGAAAATCGCTTCGTTGCGGCAGCAGGCAAAGGACTGGCCAGCATTCAAGGCACTGGGTTCGCTGCGTGAGATGATGGTTTTTTCTGTAGGAAATGCAGAGGCGAAATTGGTCTTTGTCGGAGAAGCACCGGGTAGCGAAGAGGAGCGCAAAGGTGAGCCATTTGTTGGGCCGGCTGGGCAGAAATTGGATGGCATCCTCAAGGCGATGAATTTAACGCGCAGCGAGGTCTATTTGACCAATGTGGTGAAATTTCGCCCGTCGATGCCGCAGCAAACGACGAATAATCGTGCGCCGACAGCCGCTGAAATGGCGGTGGGTATGGAATTCGTGAAGCGCGAGATCGAGATTCTGCGTCCGCAATGCATCGTGGCCTTGGGTGGAACTGCGGCGAATGGCCTGCTCGGCATGGAAAGTGTGCCCGTGGGGCGGTTGCGCGAGGAATGGCATGAGTTTTTGGGAATTCCCCTGCGAGTGACGTTTCACCCATCGTATTTGCTGCGCACACAATCTTCGAATTCGGAGAAACGTAAGCTATGGGAAGATATGTTAGCGGTGATGGAGCGCTTGCAAATGCCCATCTCCGACAAGCAGCGTGGGTTTTTTTTGACGTAGTCTTTATGAACAAGAGGTAGAGCGATCTGTGAGTATGGGCTTGCCAATGTGATCCATTCGTGATGCTTTGCGGCGCATCACTTTATGAAATCCGCCGAAATCCGCCAAAGCTTCCTCGATTTTTTTCAAGAAAAACAGCACACGATTGTGCCATCAGCATCATTGTTGCCGCAATCGCCTGGCTTGCTTTTTACCAACGCGGGGATGAATCAATTTGTGCCGTATTTTTTGGGCACGGATCAAGCTCCTTACCAACCAGCTCGTGCTGCGGACACGCAAAAGTGCATTCGTGCGGGAGGGAAGCACAATGACCTCGAGGATGTCGGCTATGATACCTATCACCACACGATGTTTGAAATGCTGGGCAATTGGTCCTTTGGAAACTATTTTAAAAAAGAGGCGATCCAATGGGCGTGGGAATTGGTGGTCGAGCGATGGGGGTTACCAGCCCACCGACTACATGCTTCGGTTTACGCGCCCAAGCCTGGCGATCCTGGCTCTTTCGACCAAGAGGCCTACGACATCTGGGTCGAGCTCTTCCGCTCGAAAGGCTGCGATCCCGCCTTGCAGATCGTCAACGGCAATGTCAAGGACAACTTCTGGATGATGGGCGAAACGGGTCCCTGCGGTCCTTGCTCGGAACTCCACGTCAATCTAACGCCCGAGGGTGATCCACTTACCGGACGCGAATTGGTCAACAACGACTCCGATCTCTGCATCGAGATTTGGAATCTCGTTTTTATCCAATACAACGCCGAAGCTGATGGATCATTTCGTGAGCTACCCGCAAAACACATCGATACCGGCATGGGCTTCGAGCGCGCCTGCTCGATCATCCAAGGCACCAAGGGTTTCACTGATTTCTCCATTAAGCCCAGCAACTACGCCACGGATGTCTTTACGCCGATCTTCCGCAAGCTCGAAGAACTCAGCGGAAAAACCTACGTCAACATCTATCCGGCCATGGGCGCCGATCGCTCGGTCTTTAGCGAGGAAATGAAAACTGCGATTGCGTTTCGCGTCATCGCTGACCACTTGCGCACGCTGAGTTTCTCCATCGCCGATGGCATCATGCCGGGAAACAATGGGCGGAATTATGTATTGCGTCGCATTCTCCGCCGTGCTGTGCGCTACGGTCGCCAGCTAGGTTTTTCTGGAGAGAAGCCGTTTTTCGGCGCATTGGTAGAAACCCTCGTCGCGGAAATGGGCGGCGTTTTCCCCGAGCTGCAAAGCCGCCAGTCCGTTGTGCGCCAGACTCTGGAGCAGGAAGAAGCGAGTTTCAATCAGACGCTGGATCGGGGATTGCAACAATTTGAGTATTACGCAGCTGCTGAATTGCGACGCTTTTTTCTAGTGCCCGGAAAAGCATATGATGTGGATTTTGATGCTCAGGAGGTTTTTGCAGATTACCGTTGCAGATTAGCCTCTGGTTGTGAAATGACAGGTATTTCTGGAGACCTTGCTTTCCTTCTTTATGATACCTACGGATTTCCGTTGGATTTAACAGAGCTCATATGCCAAGAGCGCTCGCTTAGAGTCGATCTCAATCGCTTCGAGCAACTCATGCTCGAACAACAAGAGCGCTCCCGTGCCGCGCAAAAATCCACCGTCGTCCGCGCGCTCGATATTTCCACCAATGCTGTTACCGAGTTCGTCGGTTTCGATGCCGATACCTGCGAAGCCACTGTTCTCGAAATCCATCCCCAGGAAGACAAGCTTTTTGTCATAACCGACAAGACTGTTTTCTACGCAGAAATGGGCGGCCAAGTCGGTGATACCGGCTCGATCACCATCCATGGCGTTTCCATTCCCGTCCTTGGCGTTCAGCAAATTGGCAAAGCGCGCGCGCTGATCATTCCTTCCTCCAACATTCTTGCCGGGGAAATAATCACACTTCATCTTGATGCAGTGCGTCGTCGTGCGATCGAAGCCCACCATACAGCCACTCATCTTCTCCACTGGGCTTTGCATGAAGTTGTTTCTGCCGATGCAACGCAACAAGGATCTTCTGTGGATGAGCAGCGCCTTCGTTTCGATTGCAACAGCAGTGCCATCAGCCCAGTCCAATTGGAAAAAATGCAAGCTTTGGTGAATGAGAAAATCGCGGCATCTCATACGGTTTCGTGGATCGAAGTGCCGCACTCGCAGGTCAAAGGTCGGCCCGATATCATGCAGTTTTTCGGTGATAAGTACGGCGATACTGTTCGCGTCGTGCAGATCGGCGGCGTAGCCGGTGCCCTAGATGGTTATTCGATGGAGCTTTGCGGTGGCACTCACATTCGCAACACAGCGGAAATCGGCCCATTCATTATCAAATCCGAGTCCGCCATCGCAGCGGGTGTACGGCGCATCGAAGCCGCTTGCGGAGATGCTGCTACTGCCTATCTCACCGAACTTGCTACCAAAGAAGCAGAAGAACTTGCCGCAGCACGAACGAAACTTGCTGCCACTCAAGCGAAGCTGGTGGCTCTTGGAAGCCCACTTACATTTTCGCCGTCGAGCGATACCTCGCATGCAGTGAAAGAAGCTGCCGCCGAAGCGGAGAAAGCCATCAAAAAACTCCAGGTTGCCCAAGCCGCGTCGCTCGCCGATGCGACACTTGCCGAACTGCTCACGGCAGATGGCCCCATCCATTTCGCCACAGAAGGTGATGTCAGCTTGTTGCAAGAGCTCCTTAATACGCTGAAAAAACACCATTTTCGCCATCATGCTACGTTCCTCATCGACGACGGAGAAAAACTTCATCTTGCGGTCTATTGTGGCGCATCGGCGAAAGATCAAGGCAAAGCCGCAGGCACGTTGCTTGGGCAATTTGCTGCCATCGCCAGCGGGAAAGGCGGCGGTAATCCAGAAATGGCACGCGGGGCAGCTCCTGATCGGTCCAAGCGCTCCGATGTGGAATCCGCCATGCTGGCTCTCAAATGAATCCGATGCATTCCCTGACGCAAATCATTGCTTGCCTCGACAGCGAGCTGCGCACCACAGAGATCTCCGATTACTCTGGTGCGCTTAATGGGCTACAACTCCAAAACAATGGCAGCGTGACCAAAATCGCATCGGCTGTTGATGCGTCTCTTCCCGTGATCCGCAAAGCCATTTCCGCAGGCGCGGACCTTCTCCTCGTGCATCATGGCATGTTTTGGCAAGGGGCGCAGCCGATCAAAGGGCCGTATTACGAAAAAATTCGCCTCGCCATTGCCGCGAACCTTGCCATTTACAGCTCCCATCTCCCCCTTGATGTGCATCCTCATCTTGGGAATAATGCTCTATTGGCAAACGCGATAGGACTAAAAAATTTGGCACCTTTTTTGCCGTGGAAACAATGGCACATCGGACTGCAAGGATCCATGAGCATCTCTCGTGAGGAGCTTCGTAGCCGCATCGAAGCTGCGGTAGGTGGTTCAGTTCATCTTTGTCCGGCAGGCCCAGAAATCATCGAATCAGTAGGATTGTGCACGGGTGGCGCAGGAAGTGAGGTTGCCCAAGCCGCGAATCTCGATGCGTTCATTACTGGTGAAGGTCCACATTGGAGTTATCCTCTCGCGGAAGAGTTGGGGGTGAATCTTTACTATGCGGGCCATTACGCTACCGAAACATTCGGAGTGAAAGCTCTTGCCCAATACATTCACGAGAAATTTGGCATCGAACACATTTTTATCGATCACCCCTCAGGTCTGTGAAGGAAAATGCTCGCCCGCTCGTGCAAGAAAAACCCAGTCGCTTGGAAAAAATCAGAAAGCGAAAAAAAAACTTGCACTACCGCGCAAAATCCCCTACGACTTCTCCTGTTGCGCGGGTATAGCATAGTGGTAATGCGCTATCCTTCCAAGTTAGTGATGCGGGTTCGATTCCCGCTACCCGCTCCAAAAGTCTCGATAAATGCCTTGATTTCGATAAATCGTTCCCGAAAAACATACAACAATACCATGAAAACAACACCAAGAATTGCCTTACTCGCTGCAGCATTTTGCAGTTCCGTTCTTGCTTCTACAACTCCTGCAGACACCTCTGTCGTAGCTGCGGTCAAGTCTGATCTTGCTCAGAATCGTCAAACCCTCCAGCAAACAGTCACCAAGCACGTTTCTGCATCGCCAGAATTCGCTTGTGAAATCGTTAAGACTGTTGTGCGCGAGTCTCAGTGCGATGTTGCAACGGTTGCTTCCATTGTAGAATCTGCTGCTCTTGCCGCTCCTGACCAACTTCGCTTGATCGCTCAGTGCGCGATTGCCATGGCTCCAGATAGTCTGATCGAGGTTCAACAAATCGTTGCCAAACTTGATCCATCTGCTGGCGACGGCGAGGCTTCTGGCAAAGAGATTGCTAGTGGCAAACAAGGTGCTGACGTTGCTTCAACTGACGATGGTAACCCCTTGGACTTCCCAACAGGCGGCGAGGACGTAGTTGTTGGCCCAACGCCTAACAGCCCAGGTGCAAAAGCTTTGTTGCCTCTTTTCACGAATAATACTCCTCCAGTCATCGCTGGTAACCCCACTACGACGATCAATTAATGGGTGTCCATTAATGATTATTCAAATTTCATCTCTTTACTATGAATCACTCCCTAAAATATCTTTTCTCTTCTGTTGCCACACTTGGTTTTGCTTGCGCTCAAAGTCTCTATTACACTGGAGATGAGGCTCAAGAGAGCCTTCCGCTCAAGTGGACTGTTGGCTCCAACGTGATCTACGACAACAACCTCGTTCCTATTGTCCCTGCCGGCCAACCAGGATTCGAAGAAAGTGCTGTCAGCGTCAATCCTTACGCTCAAGTTTCTTTGACAAATGTTAGCCCACAAACGACTCTCGACTTCTATGCTCGCGTTGGTGTGATTTACTTCCTTACTGACTCGGAAACTCCAGGTGCTGACGATACATTCCCAAGTGCTCGTCTTGGTTTCGACCTCATTCACAACATGAATAGCAGAGTCCGCTTTTCCAGCCGTAATTCTTTTGCATACGAATTCGAGCCTGATTATGCTCAAGGTTTCTCCTCTCCTCGTGGAGTTGATCCCTACACCCTCTGGAGCAGTGATAACTCGATCGGTTATCGTTTCACAGAGCGTTTGGGTACTTACACAGGTTTCACTTTGGGAGGCTTGGAAACTGACTTCAATCTCGCGAGCCGTTTTACTTGGGAAGTTTATGAGCAATTGCGCTATCAGTTCAATCAGCGCACCGTCCTCACTGCTGGTTATCGCTACACCCAATGGTCTGGAGATCAGCAAGATTCAACCAACCATTTCATCACGGGTGGTTTCGAGCATCGCTTGAGCCCTACATCCATCGTGGTTGCTAGCGCCGGTGTTCAGCTTCGCGATGTCGATGGCACAGATGATGGCGGCACCTCGCCGTTCTTCGAAATGGCATTAACATCAAAATTAAACAGCCGAGTCTCAGTTCGCGCTTTCACACGCTATAGCGTGGAAGACTTTGATACCGTGCAACTTATTGGTGCCGATCCGTTCCAATTTGCTGATCAACAAGTTCTTCGTATTGGGGTAAACGGCTCTTACGCTCTCACACCACGCCTTAGTGCTTTTGGCGGTCTTGATTACATCAACACTTCTTTCGATCAAGGTGCGAACCTTAACGGTGGTGCAGGTGTCACAGGGTTGAGTGAAGATGTGATTAACGCTTCCATCGGATTGCGTGCCACGATCAACCCTGCTCTCACAGGTGAATGTGCGCTCAACTACACTGACTCTGGTTCCGATTTCCTTGGTCGTGACTTTGATCGTATGCGTATTAGCGCTGGCGTTAGTTACACGTTCTAATGGTAATCAACAATCTAGTAAGAAACCACATTACATACTAATATTTTTCTACTCCCACAGTGATTTTCATTGTGGGAGTCTTTTTTAGGTGATACGTTACCGCCGCAAAGCCATTTACCGGCATTTCAACCCCCATACACATCCTTTCGCGAATGAATATCCAGCCTACGAACAATGAAGCCTCTCTGCACGCAGTGGACTATTGGCAAGTCATCAAAAACCGCTATGGCGTGATCTTGATGACTCTCCTTTTGGTCTTTATGACAGCCGCCGTCATTACTTATGTGATGCCGAAAAAATATGAAAGTGTCGCAGTTGTACAGGTGAAACCTCCGAATCGTGTAGGTGCTGTTTTTGACAACGCCAACAGTTTTTCTCCTGCTACCGAAAATTTCTTTAATACAGAATTCGAGGTCATTCGTCAGCAACTCACGTTGCGAGGAGTCGTTAAAGACCTAGACTTGACCACACATTGGGGTTTGCCTGATGACCAATGTCTCGACGTCGTGCGTGGAGTTTTGGATACGCAGAATATCCGGGGAACCGATCTTATCGAGATTAAAGTACGGCACACTGATGCTGATGACGCACGCGATATAGCAAAATCCGTTTACAATGCCTACAAAAAGCGTCGTATGGAGAAAGAGCGGAGTGAATCAGAATCTTCTTTGAAAGAGCTCGAAAAAGCCGTTCAAAGCCAAAGTGATGAAGTTACAGAGAGAAAAAACCAAAGAGATAATTTCTTGAAGCGTGCTCCAACGATCATCAAAGATGTCATGAGTATTACGGGAAGTTCATCCACAGAAAACTTGGTGACAACGATGGAGCAGCAAGTGGAAGAAGCGGAAACTTCACTCAGTAAAATGGATAGCATCATTAATACGCTTACGCCACTTAAATCTGAGGACTTAATTCGCCAAACCGCCAATCTCGACATCGCGAACCCCGCACTGAAAGCACAATATTCGAAATATCAGGATGAAATCCGTGTTTTACAAAAGCTGGAAACCTACGGCTATGGCAAAAAACACCCTTCCTATGTGGGACAAGAACAAAATATTAAAAGTCTCCACGCAGAACTCTTGCAAGACGCGACTTCCTTTAAGGATTCTTTGCAATTGAAGCGAAATACCTTACAAAGTGATTTTGATAACATCAAATCTCGTTTGGAAGAGTTGAAGCTTAAGTTGCGGACTGAAATTATGTCGATCAACGAGTATATGAACTCGGAGCGAGAATTTCGTGCGCAAACCGAGATTCTTGACCGGATGAAAGAAAAACTTAGCACTCGAAGGATTGATGAAAGTCAACCGCGTACGTACATCGAGCTTCACCAGGAGCCGACGGTTGCTCAAGTGCCAAGTAGCCCCAACGTTACACTCAATCTGGTTCTTGGTGCCGTGATCGGGCTTATCTTTGGTATTGGTATTGCCTTCTTCTTAGAATACCTCGATACGTCAGTTAAATCCTTGGAAGATGTGGAACGATTTTTGCAAGTTCCTGTTCTGGCAGTCATACCGAAAGATGTTGGTGTGCTGCATAAACAGAGCGGCATGAGCCCAGATGCAGAAGCGTATCGGATCTTGCGCACCAACATTGAGTTCAATCGCAAAAATCCCGAAGATAACTCTCTTACCGTCGTTTCCGGTGGTGCGGGTGAAGGTAAATCGACAACTCTAGTCAACCTTGCATATATCTGTGCACAAGGGGGTTATACCACATTGATGATCGACGCCGACTTGCGCCGCCCTCGTTTGCACACATTCTTCGGTATCAACAACAGCGTTGGCCTCACAAATTATCTCACTACGGAATTGGTGCTTGAGGACGTAATTCTTCAAACGCCAGTGGACAATCTTTTCTTCATGCCATCGGGCATCCTCCCTGCTGATGCAGCTGGCATTTTGAATTCCCGCCGGATGTCTGAGCTTATCCAAGATGTCAAACAGCGTTTTGACCTGGTGCTTGTTGACTCACCTCCGATCCTTGGCGTCAGCGATGCGTCAGTGCTTGCGAGTGAAGTTGATTTGACAATGATCGTCGTGCAACACCGGAAACTTCCCCGTAATATGCTCGTGCGGGTGAAGCAGTCGGTCGAAAACGTTGGTGGACACGTGATCGGAGTTGTTCTGAACAACGTTGATGTGCGTAGTGATAGCCAGTACCAATACTACACCAGCTACTACACGTATTATGCTCCTACAGAAACGCAAATGGCTCCGACAGTGGCAGCACCACAGCCAACGCCTACTGTGCGTAGTGTTGCGCCAAGCACCACTCAAGACGGCAACGATAACCTCTACTAATCCTACCCCCATCCAATTATGAAACACTTCGTATTTTCTTTGATTCTATTGTGCGCTAGCCTTTTGATCCTTCCCAGCTACGCAGAAATTGTTGCTGGCCGCGGCATCCAAATCAGCATCCAAGGGGTGCCTGCTGAAGAAAAGGCTCGGATCGATGGGTTGTATGCCGTTTCCCCTGGCGGAACGATACTTATGCCGTTGTTGAATAAAGAGCTTAGCATCGGTGGCATGACACCTACGCAAGCTGCTGCGAAAATTCAGAATGCCTACAAGGACGCGGAAATTTACTCCACAGCCACTTTTCAGGTGCTTACCAGTGCGGCAGATTCGGTGCGTCAAGATGTCATCACGGTCAGCGGTTTTGTGCGTGCACCAGGCCCTAAGCCGTTTACCCCCGGAATGACTTTGTTTCAAGCTGTTGCCGCTGGTGGTGGTGCAACGGAATTTGGCGATATGCGTAAAGTGATGCTGATGCGAGGAAACAATAGTAAAATTTATAACCTGAATGACATGAAAGATAAAATGGTCGTTGTTCAGCCAAATGATACGATTGATGTTCCAGAGAAAAGCTGGATTCCTGGCAGATAATCCTTGTTATATTTTTCGATGAAAATTTCGCCAGTCTCCTCTTTATGGTTCCTGACTGGCATATTTTTTTGCTTTGCCCAAGACGAAGTAACTCCCGTTCCTGTTGCTCCTGAACCGAAACAAGGAGTTCCACAAAGTCTTGAGGCAATTTTACCAGATTTGTCCCATCAAGATCACTCTCGTCGTCGAAGCGCAAGTCAGGCCTTATTTGCGTGGGCCAAAGAGTCACGAAAGGAATCTGTAGCCGCATTGCTTGATTTGGCTGCCGAGGCTCAAGCGCCAGAGGCTCGTGAACGAGTTTTACGTGTGCTGCGTGAGATGGCTGTGGCCGAATATCATGAAATTGGTGAGGGATACTGTGGCATTCAGATGTCACAGACCTCTTTGATGGTAGATGTGCCGAATAGGGGTATGCTTGCTTCTATTTCTTTGACATTTATCGCCGATAATGGTCCTGCGGCTAAAGCTGGGATGAAAGTCAACGATGCCATCGTCTCGGTAGATGAGAAAGTCTGGAAGGAGCCGGTCAATCAGATGGAGGAACTACGAGAAATCATACGCAAAAAGGGCGCAGGAACTGCAATCAAACTTGGCGTCATGCGTGGGGGGAATTATCAAGAGTTTACTGTGCAATTGCATCGGCGACCGCCGAAGATTGAGCAAACCAATCCAACCCAACAATTATTCTTTGGCGGAGGCATTCAGATACTCCCTAAAATCGATCAGCAGTATTTGGACAACCTGAAAAAGGAGGATCGCGAGAGCGACGATTTTTTTCAAGAATGGCTACGTAAACAAAAAGATCTGAGAAAACATAAATAATTGCAACCTCGCGCAACGTTTATCGTATGTATCGTGGACATTTTGCAAATATCTGCCACAGTAATCTTCCTTTAGCGCCTTTTCTCTATGAGCTTATTACATATTCGTAAATTCTTTGTACTTGCCACTTTCGCCTTAGGAACCAGTTGTTCTCTGCAAGCAGAGCAGCCGATGGATTTCAATGAAGTCGGTAAGCAAGTTTCCATTCTTTTGCAAAATGCTCATCTCTCACGCATGAAATGGGACGAAAAGCTGAGCGAGCGGATCCTCGATACCCATCTCGACAACCTTGATCCTGCTCGCATGTATTTTTTGCAGGCCGATGTAGATCGATTCAAGAAAGACTACGGACCGCGTCTTCACAACATGTTGTTGCAAAAAACCAGCGTGAGCGCAGCGGAGGATATTTTTTCGACGTTCGCACAGCGAGTGAAAGACCGCACCTCTTTCGCGCAGAAGCTTGTTAAGGAAAATGCTTTTGATTTCACGAAAGAAGAATTCATCGAGCGTACTCGTAAAAACGCTGCATGGGCCAAGGATGCAAGTGAATCTGACCTTTTATGGCAAAGAAATGTCAAAGAATCCATCCTTTCAGAGACTCTACGACGTGAGTCGATAGCTCGCCGGGCCGTAGAGCAAAAAAAACCAGATCCTTCCGCAAAGGAGAAATCTATCCAAGAAAAACTCACCTTGCGTTACGAGAGGATGCTTCATAACGCGACGGAATCGGATTCTGATGACATCGCCAATGCCTTCCTCTCCAGTGTTACGAAAAGCTTCGATCCTCATACAGAATATATGGGCTACAGAGAGATTGCACGTTTTCGTGATGGCATGAAAAATCAACTCATCGGCATTGGTGCGCAACTCCAAGAAGATGAAGACGGCGCAACGGTTATCAAAGGCATTGTCATCGGCGGCCCTGCTGACAAACAAGGCGAACTCAAGCTCAACGATCGGATCGTTGGCGTGGACTCAAAAAACGAAGGTGAGGTCACTGATATCATGTACATGAAACTCGATAAAGTCGTCGATCTAATTCGCGGCACAAAAAAAACCGAAGTCCGCCTAAAAGTCGAACCAGCCGACGCTCCTCCTGGGGAAACCAAGTTCATTACTATCGTCCGCGATGCTGTCGAAATGAAGGATGAACAAGCAACCGCGGAAATCATTCAAATGAAAAGAGACGGTGTGGAACACAAGTTCGGTTGGATTACTTTGCCATCGTTCTACATGGATTTTGATTCAAATACTGCCAGCTGCTCACGCGACATGGAGGCTCTCTTGCGCGGCCTGATGAAAGAAAAAATCTCAGGACTCATCATCGATCTGCGCGGTAACGGTGGAGGTTCTTTGGAGGAGGTTCGGAAAATCACCGGGTTCTTCAACAACCCCGGTCCTGTCGTCCAAGTTAAAGACGAAGTCGATAAGATCGAAGTCAAAGATTCGGAGAGCAAGGAGCCCCTATACAAGGGTGCACTCGTCATTCTCACGGACAAGACCAGTGCCTCGGCAAGCGAGATTCTCGCGGGTGCTCTACAAGATAGCAACCGTGCTGTGATTGTAGGTGATTCTTCTACCTTTGGTAAGGGCACTGTGCAGCAGTTGATGGATGTTGGTCGCATGATGCCATTCTTCTCTCGCCGTGACCGTGCTGGCACTGTTAAGGTCACATTGCAAAAATTCTATCGTCCCTCGGGCGATAGCACCCAACTCAAGGGAGTGGCTTCTGATATTGTTCTGCCAAGCATTTTTGATGCATTGGAGATTGGCGAAGAACATCTCGATCACGTTTTGCCCTTTGATCGCATCCGTCAAGCCGCTGATTTCCAGCCCCTCGCTAAGGAAAATCTCTTTTTGCCACGCTTGAAAGAACTCAGTGACGCTCGTGTTTCCAAGGATCAAGATATGATCTACAACCGCAAAGATGCGGAGGAACTCAAGACTCGCATCAAAGAAAACCAACTCAGCCTGAAGAAGGATGTTCGCGATAAAGAAATAACCCAAGCTGAGATTGATCGAAAAGCTCGCAACGCCGAGCGCAAAGAGCGCTTTGCTCAAATCGAGAAGATCGATAAAGAATCCATGAAGTTTTTCAAACTCACTTTGGACGATGTCGCCAAAAATCGCGGGCCCAAAGCTTATGAACCATCTGCGGAAAATCAAGATTACATGCGCCGTGCAAAAAATGATACAGAAGATTTGGACGATACGCCAAAGTGGCCTAGCGGTATGGATTTGGTGAAGCGAGAAGGCGTAGCAATTTTGGCCGACCTGGTAAAAGTGACCGAAGAAGCTCGCGTCGCAGGTCTTTTGAAGTAGGATAACGATCCAATGTTGTGAATCATATCGAGCAGCACTTGCAGGAAATTCGCGAACGGATTCAAACTGCGTGCGAGCGCGTTGGGCGCGGTTCCGATGAAGTTACGCTTATTGCGGTCTCCAAAAACTTTCCCGTGGAAGACATCCGCATCGCTTGGGATGCAGGTCAGAAGCATTTTGGCGAAAACCGCTGGCAAGAAGCGGAGGCGAAAATTCCTATGCTGCCACATGCGCTCCAATGGCATTGCATTGGTGCGCTTCAGCGCAATAAAGTACGAAAAGTCTTACCGCATTTTTGTCTTATCCACAGCATCGATAGCCTACGTCTTGCAGCTTATGCAAACGAAGTCGCTAAGGAGGAAGGGCTTTACCCAGCAGTGCTCTTGCAAGTCAATCTGGCGGGCGAACTGACCAAAAGCGGTTTTTCCCCCGAGGATTTGGAGCGGGATGCCGAGACACTTTTTGCTTTGGATCGCTTGGAAATTCAGGGATTAATGACCGTGCCACCACCAGTGGAAAAACCGGAAGATGCGCGTGGATGGTTCTCTGAGATGCGCCAATGGCGCGACACATTCTCTGAACGTTACGGGGTGAATCTGCCTATATTGAGCATGGGTATGAGTGGCGATTTTGAGGTTGCGATTGAAGAAGGAGCCACACACGTAAGAGTCGGCTCCGCGATCTTCGGCAATCGCCGTAGCCTAGCGTAAGTTCTCGGATCAACTTTGAGAACAGTAGGATTCTGAGATACGAGCTTGCCAAATACTTCCCCTTGGTGGAATCTCTGCGCGCAAAACGTTCATGGCAGATTGTGAGAGGAAAACCGCTTTTTTTGGCACCCGTGCGATGCAGGCTTCGTTGGCGCGATGTCTTTGCCTGACAAAAGACATTCACATCGCATGATCTAATCACCACGACCATGGAGATCAATAATCGCCTCCGCATCAAAGGCGGAAAAAAAGAAAAATGTTTCGGTTTTATCATTGGTTGGATCATCAAAGTGATTTCATTGACCATCCGTTGTAGAATCCATGATGATCATCAAGTATGTCGTTTGCCTCAGCCCTTCATTCTTTGCTTTTGGCATGGTGATCTTTTGACAACAACCATTGCATGGGATAAGGCGACGCAACGCCCCAATCCCATGAGTTGCCTGACGAGTAGCAGTCGTGATGGCGCGATCATCGCAGCTTTTATGGAATGTTTTCAGGTCTCCTCGATCCGTGGTTCTTCGTCCCGACGTGGTCTGACTGCGCTGCTACAATTAAAAAACACACTCTTGCAAGGTCACGACATTGCGATAACTCCCGATGGGCCGCGTGGACCAGCGCATCAATTTCAAGGCGGTGCTATCAAGCTCGCCCAACTCACGGGTAATCCCATCGTTCCTTGTGCGATCGATGCTTCATCGACATGGAAACTTTCCACCTGGGATTCTTTTCGCGTACCGCGTCCGTTTTCGAGCATTCACATTCACCTCCATGCTCCTGTCTATGTGCCGCGACGTGCGGACGCTTTGGCTCTTGAGGAATTACGTAAATCGTTACAAAACATGCTTTCCCAATCACACATTTCTCACTAATCATCGACCGCATGCAGATCATCGATGGAAAATCCGTAGCCGCCCAAGTCTTAGAAGAGTGTCGAGCTGAAGCCGCCGATCTCCTTGCTCGCGGTATCAAGCCCGGGCTTGCTGTTGTGCTCGTAGGTGATGATCCCGCCTCCCATGTTTATGTTGGTTCTAAAGTCAGAACCTGCCTCGATCTCGGCATTCACTCAGAAAAAATCGTCCTCCCCGCCACGACCACACAAGAAGAATTACTCGCTGTGGTCCATCGTCTTAATCGCGATGAAGCCATTCACGGCATCTTGGTTCAAAGTCCGCCACCAGATCACATTGACGAGGATACCATTATCCGCGCGATCAATCCCTGCAAAGATGTGGACGGCTTCCATCCCGAAAATGTCGCAAAACTTACCTTGGAAGACGCTACGGGGTTTGTCCCATGCACTCCAGCAGGTTGCATGCGTTTGCTTGCTGCGGCTGGTATCGCAACAGCTGGTGCAAATGCGGTAGTGCTCGGTCGTAGCATGATTGTTGGTAAACCTATGGCACTGTTGCTGCTGGGGAAAAATTCTAATGCCACTGTTACCATAGCGCATTCTCGTTCCCGCGATCTTCCGGCGATTTGTCGAGGTGCCGATATTTTGATTGCTGCAGTAGGTCGCCCGGAAATGGTGCGAGCGGACTGGGTTCGTGAAGGCGCTGTGGTGATTGATGTCGGCATCAATCGTGTGCTCGATTCATCAAAAAAATCGGGCTTTCGCTTAGTGGGCGACGTCGCATACGACGAGGTAGCCCCTCGCTGCAAGGCCATTACCCCCGTTCCTGGTGGTGTCGGGCCGATGACCATCGCCATGTTGATGAAAAACACCCTTCAAGCAGCTCGGCAGTCCATAAGCTAATCGATTTCACTCCTCATCGAAATCATCCGCAGGTGTTGCTTGTCTTGGCGCGGTTTGTACGTCTCGTCATTTGGGGGAGTTGTATGTCGTTGCGAACCTGTGAGTCGATACCCGCCCCAAGGCTCGGGAATTTTTATTTTTTCTGGGGATTTTCTGGCAATGTGAGGCCAGGGGGTAAGCCAGGGAGCGTGGGCTGGCTGGGAATTGGCGGTAGGCCGGGGGCGGATGGATTTGGCAAACCGGGGATGCGACGGATGGGGGATGGCCTTGCCGCAACGGCGACTTCTTTGAGGCTGAGACGCATGGTCCAATCGTAACTGGTGCCGGACATGAGGCGGTATTGCGGCAAGGGCAACGCGCCCCAGGAGTTGGTGCCGCCGAGGCCGGATTGTCGGTGATCGAGGCAGAGCGTGGAGACATCGCGCGGTAAGATGGTGTTGCCGTGGGAGGCGATGCTGATGTCGGAGAGCAAGCAGGGATACGCGGCCACTTCCAGGAGGTGCTGGCCTATGGCTTCGCAGTGCAGGGCGTTGGTGTTGACGGGGGAACTGAGTTGCGCCCAACGGACGTTGGTGAGATTTCCTGATTCTTGCGCATCGGTGTAGCGGTAGAACATGCCAGGGATGTAGTTTTCGTGAAGGGTGGTCCAGGCGCCGTCTTGGCGGTCGCAGTAGGTTTCTTGCGGGCCTTTGCCATACCATTTCATGCTGGCGAAAATGGCGGGCATGGTGGTGGTGTAGCCGATGCGTGGCAGTTCTGGCACGCCTTTGGCGATGTGGGCGGTGGTGTGGATGTCGATGTGGGAGGTGCCGTGGAAACGGTATTCGATGGTGGCGCGGCTATCGCCGACGGGGATGGCGACATCGGCAGTGACGAGGATGTCGTTTCCGTCCTTGCGGGTGGTGATTTTGGTAGCGGTAGCGCGGGCACCGGCGTGTTGCCAGATGCTGCGTTTGTGATGGAGCTTGGCTCCCTCGTCGTTGTTGGTGGCGGGGCGCCAGAAGTTGAGTTGCAGTGGGGAGCTGAGGAGCGCTTGCTCGCCGGCTTGCAGTGAGGTGATGGTGCCGGTGGCTTTGCTGAGGGTGACTTTGGTGTTGCCGTTGAGGATTTGGATCGAGGAATCGTCCTCGGTGAACGATAGGCTGGAAGAGGAGGCTGGCGCGGGGGCGGTGATGCGTTTGCCCCAGGGTAGGGGAATTTCATCCCATGCGATGGGCATGCCAGCGGGGTGCCAGGCGTTGGTTTCTTTGAGGTCGTAGCGGAGGCGAAGCATGTATTCGCCATCGGGAATGGGTTGGTAGCCTGTGGCGATGGTGGCGATGTGGCTTTGCTGTGGGGCGATTTCCGGGAGGGAGAGTTTGCCTTCGCCGACAGGCATTCCGTCTTTGAGGAGTTTCCAAGAGGCGTTGAGGTGGTTGAGGGATCGGAAGAAATACTCGTTGGCGATTTTGATTTTGAGGTCGGGATGCGATAGGTCATCGCCGCTGGTGTGGATTTCTTGGTAGGCTTTTTTCACTTCCTCGAACTGTGGCGAGGGGCGGAGATTGCCTTGCACGAGGCCATTGCAGCAGAAGGAGCGGTCGGTGGGGCGATCATTGAAGTCGCCACCGTAGGCGAGAAATTTCATGGTCTTCGGCTTGGCGGCGTCTTTCGAGAAATCGATGTCCAAGAGTGTCGGCTCGGTAGGAGCGATGGTGGCGGCGGGGGAAATGGCGGTGCCGAGGATGGTCGCGCGGCGGATCGCACCATCAAGGCGGCGGGCGGTGATTTCGGTATCGATGGCGATGCCGAGGTCGAAGCCGTTGGTGGCGATGGGCGCGGTGCAGGGCTGGGAGGCGACTTCTTTGCCATCGATGGCGAGCTTGAGCGCGGTGCCGTCATAGATGCCAGCGTAGGTGTGGAAATGGGAAGCGGCATCGGCAGGGAGTGGCGCTTGGACTTTGTGCCATGTGCCTTGGTGGTAGATGAGGAACTCGATGTGGCTGCCCTTTTCGGAGATTTTCAGCGAGTATGCGGTATCGCCCTTGGCGATGAGGGGTTGGCCGCCGAGGGATTCGCTGGTGCGGTTGGTGCGTGCTTGGGCGATGAGGGTGAGTTGTTTGGTGAGGTCGAGCTTCGGGTCAGCGGCGATGGTGGCAGCGCCGGAGAAGAGGCCTTCGGTTTCGTTCATCAGGCCGAGCAGGCGGACCGGGAGTTTGTTGGCGGAGCGGTCTTCGGAATCGATGGGTTTGTGGCGAGAGGTGAGGAGGGATTGATCGCGCCAATCCCAGATGAAGCCGCCTTGGAGCAGACGCTCTTTGCGGAAGAGGCGCCAGTAGTCGGCGAGGTTGCCGGAGGAGTTGCCCATGGCGTGGTTGTATTCGCACTGGATGAGGGGGCGTTGTGTGGCGAGCGGGCGTTTTTCTTGGTTGCGGCAGTATCTTTCGCAGTCGGCGATGCTTGCGTACATAGGGGTGTAGAGATCGATGTGAGCGGCGCGATTGGCTTGCTCGTAGTGGACGGGGCGGGAGGGGTCGCGTTGTTTGATCCATTGGGACATTTTGACGAAGTTTTCGCCATCGCCCGCTTCATTGCCCATGGACCAGAGGATGATGCAGGGGTGATTTTTATCGCGCTCGAGGAGGTTTTTCATGCGATCGAGATGCGCCTCAAACCAGAGGGGATTTTTGGCGAGGCTGTCTGGGCCGAAGCCCATGCCGTGGGATTCGATGTTGGCCTCGGCGACGACGTAGAAGCCGAGTTCATCGCAGAGTTCGAGGAGGGCGGGGTCGTTGGGATAATGGGCGGTGCGCACGGCGTTGATGTTGGCGCGTTTCATTTGCAGGAGGTCGGCGAGGATGTCGTCGCGCTTGACGTAGTGTCCGGTGGAATGATTGTGGTCGTGGCGATTGACACCCTTGATGAGGATGGGCTTGCCGTTGTGGAGGAGTTGGCCGTCTTTGATTTCGTTGCGTCGGAAGCCGGTCTTGCCGGTGTGGAAGGCGATGGTGATGCCTGCTTGATCGAGGACTTCGAGTTCGTAGGTGTAGAGGTTGGGTGTTTCTGCGCTCCATGGCTGGACTTTGGGAAGCTGGGGGAGGCTGTGTTTTTTGTTTGCTTCGCCCTCGAAAGTGGCGACGGCTGAGCCTGCGGCATCGAGCAAGCGGAAGCGGATGCGACCGTCTGCGGAGGTTTTGCCGAGAGCGCGTAATTCGGTTTCCAAGCTCAAAGTGCCGGTGGAGTAGTCATCGGCGAGGCTCGCATGGATCCAGAAATCGCGCAGTTGGAGCTGCGGGGTGGAATGAAGATAGACATCGCGGAAAATGCCGGAGAGGCGGAACATGTCTTGGTCTTCGAGGTAAGAGCCATCGGAGTATTGGTAAACTTCGACGGCGAGGAGGTTTTCGCCTGGCTGAAGGTAGGGTGTGAGATCGAACTCAGCGGGCGTGCGGGAGTCCTCGGAGTAGCCGACTTTTTTGCCATTGAGCCAGAGGTAGAATGCGGAATCAACGCCGCCGAAGACGAGGAAGGTGTGGCGATTTTTCCAATCGTCAGGCAAGGTAAAGCGGGTGCGGTAGGAGCCGACTTGGTTGCGATTTTCTTCGGGGAAATTGGAGAAATGAGCAGGCGGCACGCCCATCACGAAGGGCGGGTTTTTTGCGAAAGGATAGATGATGTTGGTGTAGAGCGGGGCGCCGTAACCGTGAAGTTGCCAGTTCGCGGGTACGGGGATTTCTTTCCATGAGCTATCGTCAAAGGAAATGGACTCGAAGCCCGCCGGACGGGTGCTCGGGTTGCCAGTGTGGTGGAATTTCCAGTTGCCGTTGAGTAGCTTGCACCATGGGGAATCGAGGCGCTGCTTGCCTTTGGCGGCATCCGCACTAGGAAACGCCATGGTGGTGGCGCGTGGTGCTTCTTTGTTGATACGGAAAACGGCGGGGTTTTCCCAATCATGCGATTGCGCTTGGAGTGAGCAAGCGCCGAGCGATGCGAGGAGAAGGGCAGAAAAAAAGTGTTTCATGGCAGCGCGGGAAAGTTGCCCGAGTGCCGCATGCTTGCCAAGAAAAACCGTGCTTTTCGCTGCGAAGATCACCAAGAGCCAAGGCGCAGTCCTAGTTGCCAGAACATGCTGGAATCTGCGTCGCGATCATATAAGGTGTCATTGTCGGTGTTGCGCGTTTCCACTTGATTGAGCACCGAGATGCCGCCGCCGGCGTAGATCCAGAGATTGTCGCATATTTCCTTCTCGATGGTGAGGCCGACGTGGTAGCTGACGACGTTGAGAAATCGAGAATTCCCCGTGGTTTCCTCACGGTAATTCCAAAGGCCGCCGCCAGGAGCGCCACCGAAGCGTAAGTAAAGATCTTCGTCCAAGGCATAGCGCACGTCGATGCGAGGGCCGAAAATGGAAGCGCGCCACGCGTTGTTCGGACGCCAGTCAAAGCCGACAAAGGGAATGAATCCAGGGTCTCCAGTGAAACGCGCGTAGGCGAGGCCAAAGTTCAGCGAAAACGTTTCAGAAAATTTGTAATCGCCGCCGAGTCTCGCCTCGACGTAAAAGTCCTCGCTGTCGATTTCTTCAAAGTCCGAGGCGATTCCAGGCGTGATGTTTCCACTCAATGTCCACGGCGTGCCCTCGAACTTTCGAAACATCGTCAAAGGCAATTCGAGTTGATGAAGGTCGTTGAATTGATCGATGGGCGTGCCAGAAAGATCCAAACCCGTCCATGTATATCGCATGGTAGGAATGACGTGAAGACCAGAAAAAACATGCTGCGGCTTACAAAAGGCACATTGCAGCATCAGTCGGTCGTATTTCATTGAGCCTCCGCCATCGACGTCAGCTTCGCCTTGGTGCGACCATTGCATTCTTGCAACGCCAAATGATAAGTCATCCGCACAGGCTGGAAGTGCGATGCTGCACATGGCCATCAAAGAAAAAAGGGAATTGGAAATCTTCATAGCGCGACGTAGAATGAACACATGGACAAGGAACGCAAGCCCACAGTTTTTGAGAGTCGTGTTTACGAGGCTGTATCGCAGATTCCGAGCGGGAAAATTTCTACGTATCGCGATATCGCACGGGTCCTTTCTATTGCCTCACCAAGAGCTGTTGGCCAAGCATTGCGCAGGAATCCCTTCGCTCCTCAGGTGCCTTGTCATCGTGTGGTTTGTGCCGATGGCAAGATCGGTGGATTTTTTGGAGAAAGTGCGGGCGCATTGATTGAAGCAAAAAAACGCATGCTCCGCGAAGAAGGTGTAATTTTTCATGAAGATCGCGTTGATCTGCAACGATGTCTGCACAGCTGGCACTAGAGCATGAAACATCTATGCGTCTCGCCGCGTAAATCATCATGTGTCTCGCATGTTACGAACATTCCTCTTTCTGCTACCAGTTTTGTTGTCGGCCAATCCGCCGCAGCGCTGGCCGAAGGATGTGGAAAATTTGTTTTCCACCTATTGCTTCGATTGTCATGCCGATGGCGCAAAAAAAGGGGGCTTCTCCCTCGATGCGTTTCCCTCGCAGGCATCGATGATCGCCAAGCGCGATGCATGGAAGCGAGTCCGTGAGAATCTCGCCTACGAACTCATGCCCCCGCTTGATGAAGATCAGCCATCTTCGGAGGAGAGGAAAGCCCTCATCCAGTGGATCGATGATGCCTTGTTTTTCGTGGATCCAGACAAGCCTGACCCGGGGAGAGTGACGTTGCGTCGTTTGAATCGGCACGAATACTACAACACGATTCACGATCTCACTGGCGCGAAGGCAAACATCGATCTCCTGCCTGCCGATGACTCGGGCTACGGCTTTGATAACATCGGCGATGTCTTGACGCTGTCGCCCACCCACATGGACGCCTACTACAGTGCAGCACAAGGTTTACTCGACACGGTTTACGGCGTTGGTTCCGAGCCCAAGAAGACCATCGATCTGGCCATGCTCAAAGATAAGCAAACGGGTAATGAACCAGGCTTTTTCACGAATGCCACAGGCGAGTATCGGACAAAGGTTCAAGCCGGAAAGTATAAAGCATCGTTCTTTTTGTTTGGCTCACAAGCTGGCGATGAAAAGGTTAAGGCACGCATCCAAATGGGGCCGCAAAGTCGTGAAATCACTGTCACCAATGCAGACCCAACTCCATTTGATCTAGAAGCGACAGTCCCAGAAGGCCCGCTTTTCTTAAGCGTATCATTTTTGAATGACTATTGGGATGAATCGACCAAGGCGGATCGCAATCTGGAATTTGACCGCATCATCCTCGAGGGTCCGATCAAAGAAAATTCGTTTTCGGCGAAGCAGAAAATTTTCCCTCAACGCATCAAAGGCCAATCCGACGAAGCTTATGCCACGCAGGTTCTGCGCCGCTTTCTTTCGCGGGCCTTTCGACGCCCCGTGACCGATGCAGAAATTTCCCGCCACCTCGCATTAGCAAGGCAACATTCGAAAAAAGGAGACTCCATAGAAACCATGCTGCGGCCCGCCTTGGAAGCCGCTTTGATTTCGCCCCATTTTCTCTTTCGCGAACTCTACGCCGTGCACACCAGTGCGAAACCAGGGGAGATTATGCCGATACCTGAACTCACGCTTGCCTCACGTATGAGTTATTTCCTCTGGAGCTCCTTGCCCGATGACTCAACGATGTCGATGGCGACGAATCGACAACTGAAAAATCAGCTCGCACAGGAAAGCGAGCGCATGATCCGCGATCCACGCACTGAGCAGCTCATTGATCGATTCTTTGGTCAATGGCTCCAATACCAAGACCTCTCCTTCATTCCCATCGACTCTAAGCTTTATCCCTATACCAAAGGGAGCATGCGTCCTTTGATGATCCGCGAGACCCAGGAGTTTTGCCTGGACCTTTGGAGAAATAATCGCCCCATCGATCAGCTCATTGATGCAGACTTCACTTTCTTGAATGAAAAGCTCGCAGCCCACTACCAAGTTCCGGGGGTTGAGGGCGATGACTTCCGCAAAGTGCCATGGAATGATCCTCACCGCCGCGGTGTGCTCTCGCACGCATCCATTCTTGCGATCACCTCCAATCCCAACCGTACTTCGCCGGTGAAACGTGGCAAATGGGTGCTGGAGACCTTGCTGGATGCAGCACCGCCGCCACCGCCGCCGAACGTGCCATCGCTACCGCCACCGCATGAAGGCGATGCACCATCGACCCTGCGCTCGCAACTGGAATTGCATCGCAAAGATCCGGCCTGCGCTTCATGCCACAAGCTTATGGATGGCATCGGCTTCGCTTTCGAGGCTTATGATGTCGATGGCCGACGTCGTCCCGGAAAAATCGACACTGAAGGCGCGCTTGCTACTGGCGAGATGGTCGATTCTCCCGCGAGCCTCGCAAATATTCTCTCAAACTCGCGCCGTGACGAATTTCACCGCGCCTTTGCGTCGAAGCTGCTAACATTTGCCCTTGGGCGCGGACTGGAGTATTTTGATAAACCTGCCATCGACAAAATCGTTGCCGAAGCCGCGAAGGAAAAACACACGCTCCATGCCTACCTGAAAGCCACCATCCGCAGCTTCCCCTTCAACCACTTCAAACGGTAACTGCTTTCTCGACTAACGCGCGCATCATCATATCCTCGCCGCTACGCTGCCATTCGATGCTATGCATCTTGATTTCAGGCAAACCTGTCCCACCCAGCGCAGGCAGCCCGCCAGTGATCCATGGAGTCAAAAAAAACACCACTTCATCCACGAGACCGAGGCGGAAAAGTTCTGCATTCAGTTCGCCACCGGCCTCCACCATCACACTTGCTACACCTTGTTCTGTCACCGCTCGGCGCAAGGCACTTTCGATGCAGCCCGAACGAATCAACGTGCTTTCACGGTAGGTATCGCACATGATAGCGGCATCCATGGGTAGGCTCTCGGGACGATGTGTCAAAATCATCCGCCACGGCTGTTCTCGCCCCTCCAGCAATGCCGCATCACGAATGGTCAACGCAGGCTTATCCCTCCTCACCGTTTCGCCGCTGGTAAGAATCATATCGCATTGCGAGCGCAGCTCCTGCACCACACGCAGAGACTCTGCACCACTAAGCCATGGACCCTCGCCCGCCCTGCGAGTGATGCGACCATCCAAAGACATTGCCGTTTTCACCATGACCCATGGCAGACCAGTAAGCTGAACCTGAGAAAAATGCCTCAACAAATGCTGCGCCTCTCCTTCACAAATTCCCTCAGTAACTTGCACACCTCGCCCTTCTAACATATTTCGCGCTCGCCCGGCATGAGCTGGGTTCGGGTCGGCACAGGCATACACCACCCGCGCGATTCCCGCTTCGCATAATCCATCCACACACGGCGGCGTGCGACCATGCGTCGAGCATGGCTCTAAGGTGACATACGCCGTAGCACCACGCAGCGCCGCATCACCATGCATCAAACGAACTGCCGCCATCGCCTCACGTTCCGCATGAGGTAAGCCCGCACGCTTATGCCATCCCGTGCCTAACAAAACACCCTCCTTCACGATCACACATCCCACAGCAGGATTCGGCGATGTGCGCCCCAAGCCGCGTCGCGCTTCAGCTAACGCCATGCACATCCATGATTCATCTTCGCTCACTGTTTCTGAAGGGTCCGTTGTTTTTCCATCCCTAACAGAAGGGGTGCAGCTTTGCGCGTGGCCAATTTTTCATACTTTACGATGTGCCATCCACTGCCCAGTGCCGTCACATGCTCAACCACCGCAGCGGTTTCTTCATCGCCACCGGCATGCCCAGGGTAACAAACGATGGTGATTCTTCCACCGGGTTGGAGGATGCGACATGCCGCATCGATCGCCGAAATCGTCTCGCTTGCGTGCGTCATGCATTGATGATCGGCACCGGGCAAATAGCCCAAGTTAAACATCACCGCCCGCGCTGCCGTGACATGTTGTTCGAGCAGTGCATGGGATACCAAATGCCATTGGATCTGCTGGAACTCTGCGCAATATTTCTTCGCCACATCCAGAGCGAGTTGTTGCACATCAAACGCATGCACTAGGCCAGAAGGCGTGACGCAATCCGCCAAAAACCGTGTATCATGACCATTTCCCGTCGTAGCATCCACTGCCACATCGCCGGCGCCGATTACCTCGCGTATCCACGCCTGAGCAAGTTCGGTAGGTCGGGGAAATCCGTTCATCATCACGCGCAGATGTTAGAAAAATGATCGCCGCCACTCAAGTGCCATTCTTGCCATGGGGAAAAGTAGCAATCGATTCGACAAAAAGAATTTTCTCATTTCGTGTCAAACGAGCTGCTCTACAGGTAATGGAAATGTTAAATCCATGGCTTTTATCGCCATTTTGAAATTAATTGAATTGATGCCTGTGTAAATTGTCTTGATGGCAGCATGAATTTTATTGTTGCCAGCATAAATTGCCTTGATGACGGCATTAATTTCTTTGATGGTGGCGTAGATTGCTTTGATGACAGCATAAATCATCTTGATGACAGCATAAATTACCTTGATGAGTAGTCATCAGGACAAAAAATAGATTCATCAGCTACATTTATTCCGCCATCAAGGTAAAAAATTTATCATTAGGATCAGCGAAGCATGGTATTTCGTTTCCCAATAAGCTCGTTTTCCTCGGCAAGCATGCACTTCCATAGCTAGATAAACGTGTTGCTCCAAAAAATGCCGATTTCAAGCTTCTGCTACGTTTCTTTTTATAGAAAAGATTCCATGGCATAGTGACCTATGGAAAAGTAGCAAAAAATTCTCCTACGCACGGCATCGAGAACGGGCTATCATCGGCGCATGATTTTGAATCGCAACGACACGCACAGCAAGACCATCGGGTATTTATTGTGGATCTTCGGCTTCACCGGAGCGCATCGCTTTTATTACGGCAAGCAAATCACTGGCGTGATTTGGTTTTTCACTCTTGGCTTGCTCGGTGTGGGATGGCTCATCGATGCCTTTCTCATTCCCGGCATGGATCGCGATGCGGATCGCAGCTACACTGCTGGAAAGTACGATTACTCTGTGGCTTGGCTACTGCTGACGTTTCTCGGCATTTTCGGGGTGCAGCGCTTTTATCTCGGGAAAATTGGCACAGGCATTCTTTGGTTGCTCACAGGTGGCCTTTTTGGCTTCGGCTGGATGTATGATTTCCTGACGATGAACGGCCAAGTGAGTGCGAAAAATCAGCAGGCGTGAATTGGTTTATGACCGCACAGCCCAGCGCAATTTCGCTGAAGTGCTGCGCGGATTAGCACGACGCTCCTCTGCGCTCGCCGTGATGGGCGTTTCGCAAATCTGCGCGTAACTGCCGTCTTGTAGTCCGAGCTTGAAGGCTTGTTTCACGCGACGATCTTCTCCCGAGTGAAACGTCAGAATCGCCACTCGTCCACCTGGTTTCAGACATGTCGGCAACGCGCGAAGGAAGGCATCTAAGGCGTGAAATTCTTCATTCACCGCGATGCGTATGGCCTGAAATACGCGGCGCACCGTCTGCTCGCGTTCTTCCTCGTCGCTGATGTGCAGACAATCGCGTATGCCTTGCGCCAAGGATATGGTATCGGCATAATGTTTTCCAGCAATCGCTTCTGAGATGGACTCGGCTCGTGGTTCATCGGCATTCTGATGCAGTGCGATGGCGAGTTTTTGAGCGTTGATTTTAACCAACCAATCCGCCGCAGAAAGGCCGCGGTGCGGATTCATGCGCATGTCCAGCGGGCCACGAGTTTTGAAGCTGAATCCGCGCGATGGATCATCCACTTGCATCGACGAGCAACCGAGATCAGCAAAGATAAAATCAACTGCATCGAGCTGATGCTCCGCCATGGCGCGGGCAACGCCAGCATAGTTCGAGCGATAGGCGCGGAACTGCTCTTCGCTAAAGCCATTTTCGTGAATCCGAGCCACGGTCTTTGGCAATTCTAATGGATCGACATCCAGAGCAAGCAATGTTCCTGCTGGGGCGATGGCTTTGAGAATCGCCAGAGAATGGCCACCGTAGCCGAGAGTCGCGTCCACGCCGCATAAGCCTGGGGAAAGCTGTAGGGAGTCAAGGCACTCTGCAACCATGATCGGAATGTGGCTGCCAGCAGGGGTTTTTCCGGATGCGATCACTTTGGCGACCGTATCGGCAAAACGTGCTGGATCATGCTCTTTGTATTTATCCTCGAATTTGCGCGGATTTTTTCCGCTGTAGCGCTTGCGACGTGGTGGGCGTGGAGTTTCTTCAGTCACAGTTCGTTGTACTTTCGGTTATTGCCACGGGATTTTTCCACGGGGTAGCGCACTTGATTGTAAGCGATTTTTGCTTCCATGATTTCGCCAAGATTCATGCCGAGGTTATCCGCAAACTCGAAAAGCAGAATCGCGACATCAGCAACCTCCGAAGCGATATCGGCACGATGTTTTTCGATGCGTTCTGCGAGTTGCGCATCCTGTTGCCAAACAAAGTGCTGCATGAGTTCGCCTGCTTCTGCTGCGATCGCGACCGCAAGATCTTTGAGGTTATGAAACTGTCGCCAGTCGCGTTCATCGACGAAGCTTTGAATGGTGCGTGTGAGTGCGGAAATCGAATCGCTCATGCGGAGAGGTGTAGCGAGAAAATCAGATCGATGCGAGGAAATCCTAAAAGAATCGGCAATGCGGAGGAAAAGTAACAAAAAAAGGGAGTCTTGCGACTCCCTTTGTAGGTCAACGAAATGGTGGGCAGAGCTGGATTCGAACCAGCGTAAGCTTGCACTAGCAGATTTACAGTCTGCCCCCTTTAGCCACTCGGGCATCTACCCCTTATTCGTTGGGCGGGCAATATATTGTGCTGAGAGGTCTTTTGGCAAGAGAAAAATCACCGATGTGATTTTTATTTTAATTCGAAGACCATGCGGGCGTCGCCTTTGGGGTCTTTTGCTGGGTCGTGTTCAAAGACAATGACAAATCCATCCATGGGAGGTGAGGCGACTTTGCTAGGATTTTCTAACAGTAGAGGTATCGTGCCTTCGCTGCGAAACGTAAGGCCATGATCCATGTAGTTTTTCATTTCCACTTCGATGAATGAGAGTGGTCCGAACGTTGCTTCGTCTGAAAAATCGATGCTTTCGAAGATGCCGCAACTGCCTTTTTTCTTATCCATTTTGAGATATTTGATCGAATCCCGTGCGGTGGATTTTTTTGCATTCGCTTCGGAAGTTCCTTTGTAAGGCTGCTGGAATTTGCAGCGGATCTGAAACTTGATGGGTTTTTTGGTTTCTCCTTTGTCCACGATCTTGCCGCCAAAGCTGATTTTATCGCGGTCAAAATCGACGACCATTTCATATTCTGCCCCGCCAGTGGCTTTGCCGCGATAAGTCAATTTTTTTGGTTCATCGGTTGGCTTATCGGTAGTGCTCATGGACTCACGGATTCTTGTTAAGGGGTACCAGCCCTTTTCGCCATCTGCCATGATGGTTGGCACTATAAGGATGCTTTTGGTGAAGCTCATCCTAGCACCATTTTTGTCTTTGATTTCGAGTTCGATGATGCCATCGGACTTAATGCCCATGGCAAATTTGCTGCGGTCGTGGCCAGCAAAGTAGCCCAGCCACGGTTTTGTCTCCCAAATGGGCAATTGTGCGAGCAAGGGATGCAGCGCTACAGAGAAGAATAGCAACGTAGAGAAAAATAGGGTTTTCATCAGGGAATTTCTTAGCAGATTGCTTGGGGAAATCCAAATAGAAAAATGCGCAAAGCGCGTGAACTTTGTGTTAACTAGAGCAGGGGGCACGGATGGTGTTATCGCCGCGCTGCTGCCTACGTGAGTAAAGTTACGGCAAAGGCGCAAAGAAGAAGCGGTAGTGTTGACGGAAGAGTTGATTGTCTTCTTGCTCGATGAAAAGGGCTTTACTTGACCACTCGAGAGCGTTTTTTCGATCACCGTTGGCAAAATAAATTTCTGCCATGGTATCAAGATAAGCTGCCTGATCTGGGCGTATGGACAAGGAATAGAGGGATAATTCTTTTGCTTCTGGAAGACGGAGTTTCGCGCGTGCGGCAAGCCAAGCCATCGAGTTGGCGATGTTATCGTAGTCAGGGTAACGCTGATGCTGCACCTTCATGGCTTGCCAGCTCTCTTCAAACCATGCGTTGTGCTCTTGAAGCAAGCCAGCACGGCGCAAACAAGGAAAGAAGTTATCCGCAAGCCCAGCGTTGGCGAGGTTGCCTTTGTGGGATCGATCGAGCATAGTAAGGCATATTTCCCGCTGGTCATTAGCAAGTGACAGAGCTTGCGCGAGATTGGCATCGTTGCGAGTGTAGAGCATGCTGATTTGCGGCGGAATTTCGCGATCTTTTCTGAGATTAAAAGCTAAGACCGCTTCGAAGGCCGCCGCCGCAGGTTTCCAGTTGCCTGTTTCCAAACTATGATTCGCTAAGGAGTCGAGAATCAGAGGGAGATTGCTGCTGCCACTAGGGGAAAGTGCCAAGGCTAGTTGATTCCATACGAGCGCTGGTTCGACCATGTTATAGGTAGCATAAAGTTCTGCCGCGCGCAGACATTCTTGAGAATCACCTAAGACTAAGGTGCGAAAGCGTTGTTCTAAATCAGCGGAGGCCTTTGCATTTCCAGCGAAGTGCTGACATATCGAAGCATGGAGGAGCGATAAGGGATTTTCCGGAATTTTTGCCGCAGCTTTGAGAAGATATTCCGTAGCTTTATCCCATTTCTTGTTTTGAACTGCATCGGCGATAGGATCCAATGATGGCACACTGCAAAATTCCGAAAGCACTGTTGTTGGTGCGATGCTTTGGAGGAAGGTAAGCATGGGCATTTTTTCTTTGCGTTCCTCAGGGGTTGCGTTTTTGTGCCATTCAATGATTTTGTTGATGATGCTTTCTCGTGCATTTTTACGATCAGGAATTATGCGAAATACCTGCATGGCGAGACGGAATCGATCAGCCAAAGATAGTTCTGGCTGCCATTCTTTTAGCGTGAGCCACCATTGGCTTAGCGCTTCGTTTTGGCGTGCCATATTGTTGCCTTGTTGCAATCGAAAGCTGTTTTCGAAAGCGGACTTCCATAATTCTTGCCACGCCAAGTCATCATCCGGAGCAAGTTTTTCTTTGATTTTTATGACAGTTTGCGGTGCGTAGTAGGGTGAATCAATGTTATCTCGATAGAATAGAATTTGGGTAGTTTCATCGAAAATTTCGGGGTCTGTTTCGGATAGTTTGATAAAATGAGGAATAACATCGCGATCAAGGATTTCCCATTGTCCGCGGCGCTCTAACCAGCAAACGAGGTAGGGTAGCAAGGTCGAAAATTGGTTTTCACTATCGGCAAGAATTTCTATTTGCTTACTAACAAATCCGGAAAAATCAGGTTTTTTTGGATCTAACTCGAGGAGACTTATGACATCCTCATCGCGTTCTTGAAGGGCATATAACAGGAATAGATTTGCCTTGAGATAGGGATCATTTCGCATCGCCGTAGCGACTTCCTCTTCTAGTCCTAAAGCTAAAAGCATGGAAATGGCTCGGTTTTTTTCCTCTCTCTCCATGCCGCGGATGTTTGCGGTTTTCGCCAGTGAGTTGAGATCTGTTTCTCCTGGCTTTTCACCGTTTCTGATTGCTTGAGCGATTGCTAGGTAACTCTTGCCGAGTGGATCATTGCCGAATTGATTTTGCAGATAGGGCAGGGGATTTCCTAGTAGGATTTCCATGGTAGCTGCAAGCGAGCTGCTGTTTTCTTCTTTTGCAAGGCGTAATGTTTCTTGGTAATTTCCGGAAACTCGATGCAGAGCCATTTGCATGGCCTTGGACGCTGGGTCCTGCTGCAGGGATGCCATTTGTAGTTCTTGCTCGAGTCGGCCTTGTGACACGAGAAAATGAGCAAGAGAGATCTGATTTTTCGGGTTGGTTTTCACACAGCGGCGCAACCATGCTTCCGCCTTATCCATGTTGCCCGCGGCGATCAGCATACGCGCTTCCAGAACGGCGCATCCGCGAACGAGTTCGATGTTACGCAATCGATTTTTGTCTTTCTCGCTTTTTGCATATTCCGCCAGTAAGTGAATGATGCTATATTTTTTTTGTTGATGCAGAGTATCGATGATAGCGCTTTGTTTTGCTACTGGCTGAAGGTAAAAATTCTCAAGCAGGCGGAGCAATTCGGGCGGGTCATCAGGTTTGAAACCGATTTGGATTTTTTCCAAGATGAATGAGGCTCGCAAAGCAATTTCCGGTTCTCCTGAGCGCAGAGCTTTTTCGAGAGATGCGATGGCAGCATCCCCGGCTGCCCAGAGTCGATTTCCTGATTCTACTCGTTTTTCGAGGGAGGGAGAATTGAGTTGCGCAATATCCTCATCCCATGATTGCTCGATGGCCTGCGCCTGGAGAAGGAAAGTGAAACAAAGAATGGCGACTTTGTGCAGCATGCTGAGTCGAAAGAAAGATCGATTCATTTTTCCATGGTAGAGTTTTGGGTGTGGGATAGGATGCATGCGAGGCAGGAATTTCAAAAGTTACGAGGGATCGAGTAGGCGTATGGTTACACCCGCAGGGCGGCTTTGTTGCATTTGAGAAGAAAGTGTCTCGGGCGTCGAGGTCGTTGGCGTGCGCGTCGGTTGAGCCGAGGTAGCACCGTCGAGCGCTTCTTTCAAAGCGCCTTCCACAAGCTGACCGCAATGAATCTTCATAGGCGGCAGAGCACCAAGTTCGCCGCTGAGCTCGGATGCTTTCATCGCGCGTGCTTGTTCCATGGTTTTGCCCTTGAGAATTTCTGTGGCCATGGAGGCAACGGCGATCGCTGTCTGACAACCGAAGCTTTGGAACGAGGCGCGGTCGATGACTTTTTGCCCATCTTTCTCGGTGAATTTCAGCCACATTCGCAGCATGTCGCCGCAATCAGGCGAGCCAACTGTGCCGACAGAATCAGCATCAGTCATTTCACCTTGGTTTTGAGGTGACTCGAGAGCCTGTTTTAGCCGCGTTTCAAAATCTTCCATGCAGCCAATGTAGCGATACCTTGTGATAACGCAAGCAAGGAAGAAGGGTTACACAGCCGAATGATTACCAAGAAATGACATCGTCCGAGCCCCTGAATGGAGGGGTGTCGCCTGGCCGATCTGCATTTCCTTTGACGCCATCTTTTCCATACGACCAGATGACGTGATTTTCTTCGCGCGGGGCGCTATCAGAGTAGTTGGCCAGGTTGTTGGTAAATAGGAGTTTGTCTCGAACACCTTGTTGGGACTCCACTTGGAAAGGTGGCACGTTAAGCGCGATCATCAGCGTGTTGCCCCAAGAGTCGAACAATTCGAGTTCGGACGCGTCGCCAACTTGGTCATAGGCACCATTTTTTTTCTGTTGTACACGTGGAAAAGTGAAGTAAGATTCTAACTTTTTGTTCACGGTGTTCACCTGCCATTCGCCTCCTGCAAAGTTGAAGCGGACACCCGTGTCATCAGGTCCAAGACCCTCGAGAACGGCTACGATGTAGGCGTTGGAAAAAGCACCACCACGTTCTCCCAGAACGATGTCTGTACCAGCGGCAATCACGAGATCAGGAAGCGGTGGTTTGCCGTATTCGGTATGGAATGCGCTTAAACCAATATTCACGGAGCGTATGAGGTTCTGTGTCTGGGTTTTCTGCGCGCCAAGCATCGCCTTTTTCACTCCTGTGATGGTAAGAGCTGAGAGCACTAAAATGATCGCGATGACGATCAGTAATTCCACAAGCGTGAAGCCATTGCGGTGAGATCGTGGAGAAAGAAGTGATGTTTTAGAAGACATGGAGTAAAGAAGAGGTTTTTTTGACGTTTTTCACCATGTGAGCTTATTTCCAATTGGTGATGTTATCGCGATCAGTTACGGCAGAGCCGGAAGGAGTGAAGACTCCATCGGGACCTGCGGACCAAAGATCGAAGTCAGCATTTTTTGCATCAGGATTGGGTGTTTTGCCATCTGCACCAATGCCGCGGCGGTAGTTGTAGTCGGCAAGCCATGGATCAATGATACGAAAACTGCCGCCTTGTGCTATGGTCCATTTTGCCTTGGTGTTATTGGGATCAAGCTCGGAGACGTAGATTTTCTGAGTAACGTCTGCTGCGATGGGACTTCCGTCCATGTCGGTATCCCAGTAAAGAGCATCAAACAAGCTTTGTGAGCCGCTGCCTACCTCGATCGGATAGGTTCCGTAGTCCATTTTGTAAGCTTCAAGACCCGTTTCCAAGAGTTTGATATCAGTTTTGCACTTTTCGTTGTTTTGCTTGGCTGTCACAAATTTCAGACTGCCAATCGTGATGCCGGCGAGGATGAGGATGATGACGATGACCACAAGCAGTTCCAACAACGTAAAGCCCTTGGCGAAACGTGGTTGAGAAGTCTTGGTTTTGCAATGGATTTTCATCGGCTTGTAGAGATGATGTAGAGACGAGCTGCGAACCTTTACTGATTGCTGACGTCGTTGATGATCTGGATGAGTGGTAGGAAGAGGGCGAAAACAACAGATCCGACAACCAAAGCAAGGAATACAATCATGATCGGCTCAAGAATACTGGTTAGCGCGGTAACGGCGTTGTCCACTTCGTCGTCATAAACATCGGCGACTTTGAGAAGCATATCAGGAAGCTGTCCAGTTTCTTCACCGACATCGACCATGGAGATCACCATGTTAGGGAAAACGCCCGAAGCTTGGAGAGGAGTAACGATGGTTTCACCTTCTTTGACAGCATCATAAACATTGCCAATGGCCTTACTGATGATGACGTTGCCAGCTGTTTCCTTGGTGATGTTCAGTGCCTGAAGGATAGGAACACCAGACGTGACGAGTGTTCCCAAGGTGCGGGAGAAGCGAGAAACAGCACTTTTGCGCTGGATATCTCCGAAGATCGGCAGGCGAAGCTTCATTGCATCAACGGCGTTACGTCCTTTTGGGGTTTTGCCCCATGCAACGAATCCAAAATAAAAGCCAACGAGAACAATAAGCAAGTAGGCGACGTTCGGTAAACCGTAGGGATTGGCAATCAGGGATTCAGAAAACCCGAATACGACTTTGGAAATCATCGGCAGTTCGCCACCTTGTTCAGCGAACATATCTTTGAATTTTGGCACAATGAAGACCATCAGGAAGAGGAGGATGGCTACCGCGATGAACATGACGATCACGGGATACACCATGGCGGAGACGATCTTATTTTTGAGCTTGTGAGCTTTTTCTTGGTATTCCGCAAGTCGCGTAAGGACGAGCTCCAGCACACCACCTAGTTCGCCGGCTTTCACCATGTTGACATAAAGTTTGTTAAAGATCTTTGGGTGTTGGGCGAGTGACTCAGAAAAAGTAGAACCACCTTGCACGGAGTCGGCAAGAGCGTTGATGGTGCCGCGAAGCACGGGATTTGGCTCCTGCTTGGATAGCACGGTAAGTCCGCGAAGCAAGGGGAGGCCGGAATCGATGAGAGTCGCCAACTGACGTGTAAAAATCATCAAAACCTTGGGCTTGAGGCGTCCGCCTGTGGTTGCTTTTGGCCCTGCTTTACTACCAGACTTTTTGGCTGCGGTTTTTTTCGCAGTTTTACCTGCTTCGATAATTTGCGTCGGGTAGAGTCCGTTTGTTCGCAGTTTGGCAAGAGCATCTGACTCGTTTGAGGCATCGATGGTGCCGGAGGTTTGCTCTCCTTTGGCATCCATGGCTTGGTATTGAAAAGTTGGCATGGTGTGTTGTAGCGGGCGTTATGTTAATGATGTATTACGTCGAGTAGTTAATCGCATAGGCGGGGGGATGGCGATGAAATTTTTTGGCGTTAGGTATTTTTTTTGAATTAGGTGTATTTGAGAACTTCTTCAATGGTCGTGTGACCGAGGTAGATGTTGCGCAGTCCGTCTTCGCGGAGGGTTTGCATGCCGAGTTCGATGGCTTTTTGCTTGATGACGACGGAGGGTGCTCGCTCGATGATGAGATCGCGAATCGGGTCGGTGATATCGAGCAATTCGTAGAGTCCCTTTCGGCCTTTGTAGCCTGAGCCGCCGCAAACGTCACAGCCGCGTCCGGTGAAAAAGCTCTTGTCGCCGATTTCGTGGGAGGAAATCCCGAGTTGGGCAAGAATGGCTTCGCTGGGCTCGTAGGGAGATTTGCATTCTTTGCAGATGGTTCGTACCAGACGTTGTGCAAGTACGCCCTCTAACGATGCCGCGACGAGGAATGGTTCGCAGCCCATGTCGATGAGACGAGTGACAGCACCCGAGGCGTCGTTGGTGTGCAGGGTGGATAACACTAAGTGGCCCGTGAGGGAGGCTTGGATGGCAATCTGTGCGGTTTCGATGTCGCGCATTTCTCCAATCATGATGCGGTCGGGGTCTTGACGCAGGAAGGCGCGGAGGACGCGAGGGAAATCTAGGCCGATGGAGTCATGGGTGGGGATTTGAATGATGCCGTCGATGTCGTATTCGACAGGGTCTTCTGCCGTGAGCAGCTTGTGATCGATGGTATTGATACGGCGTAATGCAGCGTAGAGCGTGGTGGTTTTTCCTGCGCCGGTGGGGCCAGTGACGATGAAAATACCGTTGGGTTTCTCGATGGTTTCGCCGATGTATTCAAAGATGTGGGCGGGAAGACCGAGATTTTCTAAGGAGAGATTGACGGAAGAGCGGTCGAGAATCCGGCAAACGACGGACTCGCCGTATTGGGTGGGAAGAGAGGAAACCCGCATGTCAACGGAGCGATCGCCGAAGGTTTTGACGATACGACCATCCTGTGGGACGCGGCGTTCTGCGATGTTCATGTTCGACATGACCTTGACGCGCGAAATGATGGGAAGCGCAAGGTGCACGGGAGGCGGAGCCATTTCATAGAGTGCACCGTCGATACGGTAGCGGATCTTGAATTCTTTTTCGAAGGGCTCGAAGTGAATGTCAGAGGCTTTTTCTTTGATGGCTTGATAGAAAACCAGGTCCACGTAACGGATGATGGGAGCGGAATTTGCCTCAGCTTCTAGGTCGGCGGAGGCTCCACCGAGCTCGATTTGTTTGAGCAGATCATCCATGGCTGCGCCGTCGCCGCCGTAGCATTCGGAGATGCGGTCTTCGACGATGTAATCAGGAGCGATGAGAAGATTAACGGGACGCCCTAGAGCAAAGCGGAGATCTTCTACGGTTTGAGGATTAAGTGGGTCAACAAGGCAGACGAAAAGGCCTTCATTGGTGAGATTAACGGGAAGAGCGCCATGAAGGCGGGCCACGCCAGCAGGGACGAGGGCTAGAAGTTCTTCGGGGGGGCTCCAGTTGCGCAGGTCAACAACTTCGCATGAAAGCTCTTGGGCGATCATCGGCCAGATGTCATCGCGATGATTGATGACCTGGTAGTCAGCAAGAATCTCGGCGATGTCCTTGCCGCTATTGTCGATTTCATGAAGCATGTCGGAGGCCAAAGCCTGATCGATCATGCCGCGGTTGATAAATAGGTCGAGAACCTGTTGATTGTCCATTGCGGGAAGAAATTACGAAGTTGGGTAGAGATGTGAGTGGGTGATACGTGGGAAGTGATTACTGATCTGACATGGTGACTTGAATCACTTCTTGTGCGGTAGTGACGCCTGCAAGAACTTTACGGATGCCGTCCTCACGCATGGTGCGCATACCCATTTCGCGGGCGCGTTTGCGGAGTTGTGAGGAGGATAAATTGGCGTTAACAAGGTGGCGCACTTCATCGTCAATTTGGAAGATTTCAAAGATGCCCATACGTCCACGATAGCCTTTTCCACGACATTTATCACAACCGACAGGGCCGTAGATGGTGGCGTCTGCCATGCGTCCGGCATCGAGATTGAGAGCGCGGAGTTCTTTGTCAGAAAGTTCGGTAGGCGCTTTGCAAATGGGACAGAGCTTCCTCACGAGGCGTTGCGCAAGGATGGCGCGCACGGCAGAGGCGATGAGGAAGCGCTTGATTCCAATATCTGCCAGACGGGCGACGGCAGCTGGAGCATCGTTTGTATGGAGTGTGGAGAAAACTAAGTGGCCCGTGAGCGATGCGTTGATGGCGATGTTTGCCGTTTCTGCGTCACGAATTTCTCCGATCATGATGATGTTCGGCGCTTGTCGCAGCATGGCGCGGAGTGCATTGGCAAAAGTCATGCCGATATCGGTCTTCACCATGACTTGGTTGATGCCGGGTAGTTCGTATTCAACGGGGTCTTCCACGGTGATGATCTTGCGGTCGGGTCGGTTGATGGCGTTCAAACAACCATAGAGCGTGGTGGTTTTTCCTGAGCCGGTGGGGCCTGTGACGAGGAGAATGCCGTCCGGAAGGCCCAGTAGCGTTTCGAATGTCGCTTGGTCATCGGAGAAAAAGCCAAGCTCTGGCAAGCCGAGGACCAGGCCTGATTTATCGAGAATCCGCATCACGACGGACTCGCCGTGATTGGATGGCACCGTAGAAACACGAAGGTCGATTTCTTTCCCAGCCACTTTAATCTGGATCCGTCCGTCTTGGGGCATGCGTTTTTCCGCAATGCTCATGCTCGTGCTCATGACTTTGATCCGAGCGACAATCGCGGGCAGCAGTTTTTTGGGATGGTTGGCAACTTCTAGCAGTTTGCCGTCGATGCGATACCGAACACGGACAGAAGTTTCTAGGGGTTCGATGTGAATATCGGAAGCGCGCTGATTGTAGGCCTCGGCAAGCATGTTGACGACGAGTCTGATGATGGGTGCATCACCATCTTCGGAGGATGAGTCCTCGACTTGTGTGGCGGGATCTACGGCACCGTAAATGCTTTTGAGGATGTGAGAAATAGAGTCCGGGGTCGAAACAACGAATTGAACATCTCGCGCCAAGACATGGGGCAGAGAATCCAAGATTTCAAAATCGAGAGGGTCAGCAATGGCGACAAATAGCGAGTAGCCATTGTCATAAACGGGAACAACCTTGTATCGACAGGCCATTTCGTTCGAGATCGCTTCGGAAACCACGGGATCTATGCTAGCGTTTGCGAGGTCGTAATACTCAAGAGCGTTGTTTTGTGCTAAGCATTGAGCAATTTCCTCTTGGCTGATCGCGCCGGAGTTGAGCAATTTTTCAATGGCAGTGCCCGAACCTGGCGAGCTCTGAGCAGATGCTGCGGTATCGTCAGAGATGAGGCCTGCTTCGACGAGTAATTGTACAAGATAGTCTTCGTTGGAAAACACGGGAAATTGTTTATGTTGGAGTGATTTTTTTCAGAATTCGTAGGAATCGCTGCTTTGCCACAGTTGACGAGGGTGAGAATGAGCATCATTGGGATTCGTGTCAACAGATGAGAGATAAAATCTCTTCATAATGGTCTTCATGAAGGATGGTGACGATTGCCAGTGCTTGAAATATCAAGAAAAAATGCGGTATTTACATTTTTAAAAAAAATGACGGGAAAGGTTTCATTTCCAGGTCAGCGCCTTGAGACATGCGATAATCACGTCTTCGTCCTTCTTGCGAGGTAGCCGAATGCGGCGTAAAGTTTCCGTCGCGCGCCCGGCGGCATGTGATGCAATGCTGCGTGTGGAAAACTTCATGATGGCACTTAGCGCATTCACGGTAGCTACGCAAAGAAGGACCAACGAAACACTTTTGCCGACGAAAATCGCAAACACCGCGATCAAGAGAGAAAAAGGCACGATGATCACGATAAATGTATCGGCTCGTTTCCTGATTCGCAACGGTGCGGGGTGTTCTGTGCGCAGGCCATCATAAGCGTTAACAAGTAGTAATTCTGCCAAGTTTTCCGCGCGTTGTTGCTTTTGCAGAGCTTGGGAGAGTTTGCCCTTGTAGGCAAGTCGTGAGGCGAGTTCTTCGACACTGATATGGCAAGGGTGTGCACCGATTTCCTCCATGATTTTTCGATAAAAAAACCACCGAGTTAGCCAATATGCGGCAATCGGTAACAAGCAGATCATGATGAGAAAATTCATGGCTTCATCGATTATTCCATGCCTCCATGGCCGCGAACGCGGCACGTTTTGCACTAGCAAGGCAGCCTTGGAGTAGGTATCCTCCAGTGGGTGCTTCCCAGTCGATCATTTCGCCAGCGCAAAAAATGGAACGAAATTGTTTGATCCGCAAGTCTGTCTCAAGGCTCTTCCATGCGACACCTCCTGCGGTAGAAATCGCCTCGGCGAGGGGGCGGGGACGAAGCAGAGGTATCGGCAACTGTTTCGTTCGTTCTGCCGGGCAACCCTCTTGATGGCTGAGCGACCAGTCGAGCAGTGCATGAGCCGCTTGGGAGAGGTTCCAGTTCGAAATGCGACCTTTGCTACGCAGTTGATCGATAGAAAAAGTTGGCTTCAAGTCCACGACCAGCACCGGATTAGCCATCTGACGCAACGCATGTCCAAGTTGGTAGATGATTCCCCCTTCCAGTCCGTAGCGGGTGATCATCAACTCTCCTAGGCAAGCAATTCCATTTGCGTAGGCTTTCACGTTTTTCAATGGCAAGCCTTCAGCTCCTGCTAGCAAATCCGCACTCCACTCGCATTCCCATCCGCAGTTGGCCGATTGCATTTTCCTCACACCGATCTGGTGTTTCTCAAGCATGTTTTGCCATTGTCCATCTGAACCTGTGCGTGGCCACGATGCCCCACCTAATGCGAAAATCGCGCCATCGCATGTGATGGATTTCTCTCCCTCGGGTGTCGAAAAATACAGCTCTACCTGATCTTTTTCACTGAAATCAATCAGCGTGTGCCGATTGTAAAATGTCACACCCGATTCCTTAAGTCGTACGATCCAGCGCCTCAGTAAGCCTGCAGCTTTCATTTCGCGTGGATAAACTCGGCCCGTACGTTGCTTAAACGTTTCGATGCCTAGTCCAAGTGCCCATTCGCGTATCGCTTGGTTATCAAATTCACTGAGGCAATCTTCCCAAAAGCCCATCGGAGTGTCATCGCCTTGATACTGCTTAGCAAAATGCTCGCGATCCCCTCCATGCGTTAGGTTCAGCCCGCCTTTGCCTGCAACGAGCAGTTTTCTTCCGGGCGTCGCCATTTTTTCGTACAAATCGACTTTCGCTCCTAGCGACGCTGCGATCTCTGCCGCGAACAACCCCGCTGGACCGCCTCCGCAGACAACGATGTTGGGAGTATCCGTTCCGCTCACAGGCCAAGATTGCCGCGCAGCAGCACAAGAGTCAATGCTGGGAAAAAAATACCGCCGCTTCATCACGAAACGACGGTAAATCTGGTAAAGAAACGACGCTTAGAAATGATAGAGCAAATCCAGTGTAATCCTGTTTTCCATCAAGTTTTCATCCGTATTTGTTAGAGGGATTTCGTAGGCGAGACCCAAGGTGAAATCTTCGTTCAGCTTTGAGCGGAAACCTGCCGCCAATGTCACGATGTCAGCGTTTTCCTTGGCGTTCGATGCTCCCCAGTTAAGTAGGTCGCCACCTTCAAAGCCAATCGCGCCGGGAAGTCCTCCACCAATTTGAGGGCCAAATCGATTGCCGCCATCACCCTCATCGAGCACGTGATACCAATTCAACTCGAGCAACGGGGTGAAAAATGGATTTACCTCATAGCTGATGTGCGTGCTAACGAAAGATGTCGTCGATCCAGCATCCATATCGATGGGCAAATGCACTCCAGCACCGCCGGCCAATTGCAGTGAGCCATTCAACTTTAACGCAGAAAGTATCAAGTTGACCGCACCATCACCGCTGCCCTGTGTCACACCGCTACTTCCCGTGGGAATTTCCACGGTGGCAGTTCCACTCAACGCAAATTGATTTTCCGGCTGATAGATGAATGCATATTTCAAGCCTGCGGCTAAATTTGCAAATCCCGTTTCCTTGCTCAAGGTGCTATCGGGATTGAAATCCACATAGCCATCCTTCGTCGCTACCAACGATAGTCTATCGTGAAACGCATACTCAAACTGCACGGCATAAAGTTGAAAATCGCCTCCTAGTGGAATCGGACCACCTGTGGCGCTTCTCACAATCGAAGGCATGTTCTGGTGAATTACGATCGGATGCACATTGCTCCGTGGCACCGCAAGGTCAAACAACGTCGGATTGCTGATCGGACGACGAGCATTGGCGAAGCCATTCGAAGCCCCGTAGCCATCGGCATTGGCGCAACTGTTATCGCTCATTGTCATAGGAGTTCCCGCAAATGCCGATACGGCCATAGCGATTCCGAATGTCATGATGGTAGTTTTTGTTTTCATATTCTATTTGTACTTTTTTACCGGCAACGCGTCCGATGAAATAAACATGATCCCCTCCTACGATTTCCGCTCCTCACCTCGTGCCAATGAGTCCGCATATTTTGCTTTTTTGCTTTGTTTGATTTTCGTCTTTCCTCTGCATCCGTTTCAAGGCTCATTAGCGCTATGCGACCGCCAAAAAAATTTCACCCCGAGCCATTTCCTTATCATCACGAGTTGGAATTGCAGATCGAGTCCCTCACCAACCTCGGCTCCGGCGTAGCTCGCGTCGATGGCTGGGTGGTTTTCGTGCCCTTTTGCCTACCGGGAGAAAAAGTTCTCGCACGCATCTATCGCAATGACAAAAATCACTCCCAAGCCGATTTGGTGGAAGTTCTCGAAGCTTCACCCGACCGCGTCGAGCCACTCTGCCCACTCTTTCGCCAATGCGGTGGTTGTCAGTACCAACACCTCTCCTACACCGCTCAACTTGCTTGGAAAACCAAACAAATCGAAGGCCTGCTCAAACACATGGCCGCCACAGATTTTCCTGTCAACCCATGCCACCCGTCGCCACAGCAATGGGGCTATCGTTCGAAAATCACTCCCCACTACGATAAACCGCGCCCCTCCGATACCGCCATGCCCATCGGTTTCCTTGCCAATGGGCGCCGCACGATTCTCGATGTCCCGCAATGCCCCATCGCCATGGATGCCATCAACCAAGCTCTTCCCTGCGTTCGAGAAAACGTCCAGCGCAATCTCGGCAAAAAAGGTGCCACCTTGCTACTGCGCGCCGTTGTCGATGTATCAGGCAACCGCCGCGTCGAAACCAATCCCAAAGCCATCGCCACAGAACAATGCGGCCCATTGCGCTTCGATTTCTTCGCTGGCGAATTTTTTCAAAACAATCCCTTCATCCTCCCGGCCTTTGTTGACCACGTGCGCCGCATGGCCATCGTGCCAGACGGAGAATACCTCATCGATGCCTACTGCGGCTCCGGCCTCTTCGCCCTGAGTCTTGCCGATGCTTTCCGCGAAGTTGCCGCCGTAGAAGTCAGCGAAGCTTCCGTGAAATACGCTCGCCAAAACGCCGCCGCCAACCACATCACTAACACCCGCTTCCTCGCCGCCGATGCCGAAGCGATCTTCGCCGACATCACCTTCCCTCCTGAAAAAACCTCGATCGTCATCGATCCACCGCGCAAAGGCTGCACCCCAGAATTCCTCGCACAACTCGCTGCCTTCCGTCCCCGCCGCGTCGTCTATGTCAGTTGTGACCCTGCCACGCAAGCTCGCGACCTGACCATCATGCAAGCCGCCGGATTCCGCCTCATCGATTGCCAGCCCTTCGATCTCTTCCCCCACACCCGTCACATCGAAAACATCATGACATTTGACGGCCCAGCCTAACGTATTAGCAAAAAAATCACCATGAACACCATCCCTGCACTCGATGTCCACGAACTTCACGAAATGATCCAAAGCGGAAAAAAATTCCACCTCATTGACGTCCGCGAGCCAGAAGAGCACATCGTCGCCGCCATCGCCGGTAGCCAGCTGATTCCACTGGGCGCCATCCCCCAAGCCCTCGATGAAATTCCGCGCGATGTCCCGCTCATCATTCATTGCAAAGCCGGTGGCCGCTCCGCCCGCGCTTGTGCCTTTCTCAGCGAACAAGGCTACACCGATCTCCACAATGTCACCGGCGGCATGGACGCATGGCTCCAAGCTGGTTACCCCCAAGTTACCCTCTAACCGTCGCCACGCTTCCCCAACTTCATCCCTCATACTTCATAATTCATCCTTCAAAATGCTCCTCGCACCTATCTACGCCTGGCAAAAACTCCCGCTCTACCTGCGCACCCTCATCGGCATGCTGCTCGGCGCCATCGTCGGCTCCGTCATGGGACAAGGAGCTGCCACCCTCGCGAAACCCGGCTCTGTTCTCATGGGCCTGGTGCAAATGCTCGCCGCGCCCGTCGCCTTTTTCTGCATCGTCCACGCCCTCGCCAGTGCCGAAATCGAAAAAGGAAAAACCTCACGCCTCATCACCCTCCTCGCCACCAATACCCTCGTCGCCATCTGCATCGGCATGCTCGTCGCCAATATCCTCCAACCCGGCAAACGACGTGGCCTTTCCGACGAAGATAAAAAAGCCATCGCCACCCAAAGCGCGACCATGGGCAAAGAGCTAAACACTGCCGATAAAAAAGCCAAAACCTCCAGCCCCGCCGATAAATTCTATCAAGTCCTCGAAAAACTTCCCCGCAGTGTCCTCGGCCCCTTCACCGATGGCGGCAGCGTCATCGGCGTCATCGTCCTCGCCATCATGCTCGGCCTCGCGCTCCGGCAAGTATCGCCGAACATCACCGCCACCGTAGCCACCATCAAGGTTTTCATGGATGCCTTCATCGCCATGCTCCACTGGATTGTGCAACTCGTCCCCATCATCGTCTTTGGCGTCGTTGCCGCAGAAGTTGGTCAAAATGGTTTCTCCTCCTTTTTCAGCCTGCTCTGGCTCGTCATCGCCGTCCTCCTCGCCTTGGCACTGCAATTCACCTACTACATGACCCGCGTCGCCTTACAATCCTGGGTCACCCCGGCTCAACTCATCCGCGGCTGCCGCGATGCCCTCACCATGGCCTTTTCCACTGCCAGCTCCACCGCCACCATGCCCGTGACCTACGAATGCTTGGTCGATAAAGTCAAAGTCTCCAAGCCCTCCGCCAACCTCGGTGCGCTCGTAGGTGCCAACTTTAACAACGATGGCACCGCCCTCTACGAAGCCATGGCCGCGCTGTTCATCGCCCAGTTGCTCGGCTACGATCTCCCCTTCGCCCAACAGCTGATCATCGTCTTCTGCGCCGTTGCCGCCTCCGTCGGAGCCGCTGGCATCCCCTCCGCAGGTCTCCTCACCATGACCTTGGTGCTCAGTGCCGTCGGTCTCCCCATCGAATACTCACTCCTGCTCGTCCCCATCGATTGGTTCCTCGACCGCTTCCGCACCATGATCAACGTCACCGGCGACCTCTGCGTCTCCTGCGTCCTAGATGGAAAGTCGCCTCCCTCCACCGCTAACCACGTCAACATCGAAAGCGAAGGTTGATTCCCCCCCAAAATAAACCAAAATCTACACTCTCCCCGCCTCTAGCGCCCATCGTGGCGGCACTTTCCAAGTGCCATGCCATCAACGCGACAACATCTATGGGGTCCGCGCTCGGTAACATACATTGTGATTGAGTTTTTGTGCTGATTTGACTCACACCGAAATTCCCACAGAAAATGTAGAAGAGGAATCCAGCGCGGAAATTCTTGATCCCGGCAGGGATAGAAGAAATTAGCCCCGGGTCGAGGAGCAAAAGCGACGAATACCCGGGGTGCTCGTATTCCCCTTGAATTCGACCCCAGCAGGGGGTCGCAGAAGTTGCGCTCTCGCGTGGTGGTACCGTAGATGCTGGCACTCCCTCCGGGGTACGGATACCTTGGCACATCAACCGGGGGTGGTCGTCGCTATCGCTCCTCGACCCCCGGCTAATCTCTTTCATCCCTCTAGGATGAAGAATCCGCACCTGAAAGCCTGGCAGCGACTTGCTGGCGCTCTACTTCGGATCTTAGATTGAAAAACCATTCATCCAAAAGTAGGGTTTTGCCCTATCGATATTGTTCGTGAAGTCGTCCATATTATTTGTAATCCGAGTTGCTAGGCAATCCCACATCTAGCATCCAGATTCAACCAATACGAAAGACTAACAACTATATGAAAACAAAATTACAAAATCATGCAGCAGTGCTATCATTCCTGAGCATTGCACTCATCGGTTCAGCCTCCGCGGCCACAACGTCTTTAAAAGACGGAGTGATGCACACCACGGGCGGCGAAACGCGATTGGATAACTTGCCGATGCTTGCTACGGGAGTGCATGAACTGGGTATGAGCGGAAAGCTTAACTGGGACGAGGACACCATCTACAGCTTTGATGTCTCCTACGGTCGCTTTGTAACACCGAACTGGCTTTTAGGCGGTGAGGCTGGTATCACGGGTGTCGATAGCGATAACGATTACCGAGCTGGCCTGTTCGCAGAATACAACTTCCTCACCAACACTCAGTGGGTTCCCTTCATCCGTGGAACTGCGAGCTACGTCCATCCGCACAGCGGCGACGATGCTGGCCTGTTTGATCTTGATGCAGGTGTGAAATACTTCATTCGCTCCAATCTCGCCATTTCCGCATCCGTCGGCGGCGGCTGGACGTCCGATGGAGATTCCTCATTTGAGAAGCAAATCAATATCGGACTAAAGTTCTATTTTTGATCGATCGACCTCGGCAGCGCGATTGCCTACCGCGTTGCCTAAAGTTGATCTACTGTCGCCTTCGCAAGGCGTAAAACAACATACCGAATTACTGGAGCAACCCCAGTGTTGCGGTATCGTCTTTCAAGGAGAATCACCGAACTCCGTGGTTGTCTTAAGGGAAAGATTCACGGGCTTAGTCGGCTTATTTCGTTGTCTTCAGGCTTGGCGAACCCCGTTGTGCCGTGTATGACATCAAATCGTATGGCGTGAACATGCTGTTTGGCTCTAGTCTTCAGTCGCATGGAAGAGTATTCTCTTTGCGCCAGATAAGACCAACTTCGTTCGATTTACAGAAAACATAGCCTCTCATGAAACGATTCATTTTTTTCCTGCTTCATTGCCTTGCCGTGGCCGCCAGCGCGGCACCAACACACCTCGTTACCCAGGCTCCCGTTAGCGTGAAAACCTTGAGCGATGGAACGATCCTCGTCGATTTTGGTAAAGTCGCCTTCGGCAATATCGATCTTTTGCAGGCCACGGAAACGCAAGAAATCACCGTGCATTTCGGCGAGGCTGCGAAGGATGATCGCATCAATCGCAAGCCCGGCGGCACCATTCGTTATGTGCAGACCAATGCTACGGTAAAAGGAGAAAAAACCCGCGTCGCGCCTGTAGCCGATAAGCGCAATACCACTCTGCCAGCCGCCATTCTCACGCCCAAAGAATGGGGAGTGGTGTTGCCCTTCCGCTGGGTCGAGATCGAGGGCTGGAAAGGAAAATTTACCGCTGCGAACATCCAGCGCAGTGCTGCTTTTGCCAAGACTTGGCAAGACGATGCCGCCACGTTTTCCTCTTCCGATGCCACTCTCGATCAAATCTGGGAGCTCTGTCGGTATTCCATCAAAGCAACGACCTTTGCTGGGGTCTATGTGGATGGCGATCGCGAGCGCATTCCCTACGAAGCAGACGCATATCTGAACCAGCTCAGTCATTACGCCTGCGATCCCGATCCGCAAATGGCGCGCGATACCTTTGATCACTTGATGAAACAACCGACATGGCCTAGCGAGTGGGCACCTCATTTGATCTTCATGGTCCATGCCGATTGGATGTTTACGGGTGATAAGGCATGGATGAGCCAGCGCTTGGATTCTCTCAAATCGAAAACCTTAGGCGACCGCGCGCGCGAGGATGGTCTGCTCGTCAGCAATGCCAAACAGGTCAAGCGCGATGACATCGTCGATTGGCCGGTGAATGAGCGCGATGGCTACGTTTTTACTCCAGTCAACACGGTGGTAAATGCCTTTCACCTGCGCGCCCTGCAACTGATGAGCGAAATGGCGACTGCTGCGGGAAAACCCGATGACGCAAAGAAAATGAAGGCGCAGTATGACAAAGCTTTCGCCTCTTTCCAAACGAAGCTCTTCAATCCTGCCACGGGTCTCTACACTGATGGTGAGGTGGCCAAACACAGTTCCCTGCACGCCAATCTTTTCCCGCTTGCCTTCGGTCTAGTTCCCGAGGATCGCAAGCCTAAGATCATCGCCTTCCTCAACGAACGCGGTATGAAATGCTCGGTCTATGCTGCACAGTATCTGTTAGAAGGCTTGCTGGAAAATGGCGAAGGCGATATCGCAATGCGACTGATGCTAGCCGAAGGCGACCGCAGTTGGAAACACATGCTAAAAAGCGGTACGACAATCACTTGGGAGGCATGGGATAACAAATACAAGCCGAACCAGGACTGGAACCACGCTTGGGGTGCTGCGCCGGCAAACATTCTGCCGCGCTACATCGCGGGTGTCCGCCCCCTATCAGCCGGATGGTCGAAAGTCCTCATTCAGCCCCAGCCCGCCAGCCTGACGAAACTCAGCGCCAAAGTGCCTTCGCCGCGCGGATCGCTTTTATTGAACTGGGAGATGGCATCCAAGACTTGGCAGCTAAGCCTCCCCGAGGCTGTCACTGCCGTGATCGATCTCCCCGCAAGTAGCGGTCAAAAAGCATACCTCAATGGCAAAGTCGTTGCTGCGGACTTTGTTGATGGCCGACTGCGTTTGAAGGATCTCGTTCGAGGTAAAGCCTCGATTCAGCTCAAGTGATCCGTGCGTTTCCCTATGCTGCATTTGGTTCGCTTTTTGCAGACGGGATTTGCGGATTGGATTTTTGGTTTACGGAGTAGGGAGAGTTTTGCACGTCACTTCGCGAACGCCGGGAAATCGTTCGAATTCGGCTTGAGCTTGCTTGCCTAACACGCAGGCTGCGGTCGCGACGGGGTCACTCAACTTGCATTGGTCTGCGATGACTGTCGCAGCGCTTCTCGCGGTTAGACCTAGACCTGTTGCTGGGTCGAGGATGTGGGAATACTTCACCCCAGCAATCTCGACCGACTGATGCAAATCTCCCGAGGTGGATACGGCGGCGTTCGCCAAAGTAAGGATTTCATCGTGTTTTCCCGCATCAAAGGTCGTAACCGCGACATTCCACCCCAATCGGCCCGGTGGTGGATCGCCGATGCGCACATCGCCACCTGCGGTAATCAATGCCTTAGGAATCCCTGCTTTGAATAAGGATTCTAACATCAAATCGGCAGCGTACCCTTTGGCGATGCCGCCAAGATCGAAGGCCATGCCTTTGCGATGCAGCGTGATGGTCCTTGCCTCGGCATTCAGGGTGAAATGTTTCCATCCGCATGCTTGCCGAGCTGAAGCTAAGGTTTCCGACGTGGGCAATTGTCCTGTTGCGGAGGTCTCGCGCCAGAGTTTGGTCAATGGGCCGAGTGTCGGATCAAAGGCGCCATTGGTGCGCTCAGCTACCCATTGGGAATGCGCAAGGAGTTCATAGAGTCGTGGCGAAAGAACATGCGGTGTGCTTATTTCCTTTTGCGATAGCAGACGAATTTCACTTTTGGGATCATAATCGGATGCGACCGTGTTGACTTCTCCAGCTTTGGCAAAGGCCGTTTCGACAGCTTTTTCTGCTACTTGATGATTTTCGGCATAGCAAACTACCGAAAATGTTGTGCCCATCAAGGGACGAGAAAAGGAGTACCTTGCTTCAGCAAAGACCGTTGTGGTCAGAGCGCTAGCGATCATGCCAAGCAGCGGCAGGTTTGGGATTCTCGATGTGATTTTCATGACTTGCCCATCCAACAATTATGCAAAAATATCGGGATTGACGCAATTCGGTGGACGCTGACCGGAGCACGCAGCGAGGAGGTTTTCGAGCGCGATCATTCCCATTTTGGTACGTGTGCCGATGGTGGCGCTACCGAGGTGCGGGGCGAGGATGGCGTTTTCGCATTCATAGAGCCCAGAGTGCAATTCCGGTTCGCGCTCGAAAACATCGAGCCCTGCTCCGGCAATGGTTTTGCTTTGCAAAGCTTGCACCAAAGCTGCTTCATCAACCACTGGACCTCGTGCGGTGTTGATAACGAAGGCCGTTGGTTTCATCATGGCAAATTGAGCCACGCCTAGCAAGTGATGCGTTTCTGGAGTGTAGGCGACGTGGAGAGAAACGTAGTCGGATATTTTGAGGAGATCTTCCTTGCTCATGTAGGTCGCACCGCAGGCTTGCTCTTCTTCGGGGCTGAGACGGGTACGATTCCAATAGAGCAACCTCATGTCGAAAGCGCGAGCGCGTTTGGCCATCGCTTTGCCAATTCGGCCAAAGCCTATCAAGCCCAACGTGGCGCCGCTGACATCGGCGCCGAGAAGTTGCATCGGGTTCCAGCCCGTCCATTGCTGGGCGCGCACCAAGCGCTCACCTTCGCCGATACGCCGTGCCGCGGCGAGCAGGAGGGCGAAGGCAATGTCTGCCGTGGGGTCAGTGAGGACGCCGGGAGTATTGGTGACGGGAATTTTTCGAACAGTCGCTGCTGCGACATCGATGTTATTGAAGCCAACACCGAAGTTTGCGACGACTTTCAGGCACGGACAAGCTGCGAGGATCTCTGCATCCACGGGATCAGTGATATTGCAAAGGAGCGCATCGCAATCTTTCGCGCCTGCAATGATGACAGCCTTGGTAGCAACATGATCGTCGCGGTGCCAAGTGAGTTGGGTTTCCTCTTCTAACCTCGCCATCACGGCGGGAGGAAGAAGGCGAGTGAGATAGACTTTCGGTTTCATGGTTTAGGCAAAAGATTACGGATTTCGCGAGAGAAACTTGCGCAAGGTTGATCGGGATGAGGCAGGTTGTCTGCGAGTCAGGAGATGGCGGGAAATGGATCTCATCATGGCATTCGTTTATGGTTGTATCGTGACGGGCCAACCAGGGTATTGTTTGGCATCTGGTTTGGTGACATCGACAAAGCGTGGCCAGCATTCGAAGGTGACTTCGTTTGTCGATTTCTTAAAACGAATCAAGCCGTAACCGTCGCCGAATTGATCCTTGGGAATGGCGGCGGAACGTTCGTCTGCTTCTTTGGAGAAAAGGGTGAGCAGTCGGGCATCGGGATTCGCATACGCGTGCATGGAGATTTTGTTATGAAATCCGTCGAGGTAATCTCCTGTCCAGGCAAGCGAAGTTCCAGACACAGCTCGCGGGCCTGCCTTTTCGTCTTCTGGCCACCACCATCGTCCATAGTAGCTATTGACGATGGCAGGGACAACAAAAGCCCAAGGTCCATCGTCGAACTCCTTGATGCCATGACGCACCAACGTCGCTAGATGTTGATCTCCCGCAATATGCACGGCGTTGGCTTTCTTGATGAGTTCGAGGGCCTTGTTGCGGCCTGATTGCGGCCAACCATTCGAGTCGAGGTCGGCGTGAAGACGATTCTTACGTGAGCCATGGAGGTGAGCGCCGCCGCAGAAGCCTGTAGCGGAGAGCACGGCTTTCATTTTGACACCATCGAGTTGTTGACTCCAGACATCGAGAAATTTTTCCTGTCGATCACCAAGCAGCTTGAGGCCAGGTGCATCGATGACTTTTGGATCATATTTTGCGTCGAGAATGTGATCGGGACGAGGACCATTCATAGGATGTCGGCCAAGTGGGCCTGTCTTGAATTTGCGGTCCTCGATGATCGCAAAGTCGATCCCGCCGAGTAACAAATTGGTATAATACACGCCGATGCCTTGTTCGACGGGAGTGGGGTCGAAGGGATCCGGCAGATGACCCGTTTGTTGTCGCTCGACCATTTTGACATACTCATGGTGGTAAAAGTATCCGCCGTCATGACCTTGCACGGTTTTAGCGATCTTGCCTCCTTCACCCCAGAGGTTGCCCTGACCGATGTCATGGTCGTCTGGGATGGTGACACAGGGGCGATTGCGGAAGATTTCACGAAAGGCTAGGCCAAATTTGAGCCATGCCGCGGTATGTTCGGAATGATCATACGATTGATCTCCAGCAAAGAATATCAGGTCGGGATCTTGGTGGTTGATATTTCGAGTGTATTCGGGACGTAGGCCACGATCCTTGTTGGAGTTGCAGGAGAGTGCGGCGATCGAAATAACATCTTTTTCTGCTGATGCCTTGCGAATCAGGCCTTCGAACGAAGCGTTTTCTCCATGAAGAAGGCGATAGTTGCAGTTAGTACTTTCGTCCCATTTTTCCACACGGAAGCTGGTGGACCAGCCCAGATCATTGACCTTTTGGCGGGCGACTTCCGTCCAAGCTCCGTTTTTTTCGATTTCTAGGCGCACTTCACGAGTCTCTTTCGGATACAGCGGATACAGTTGTGCGGTGATTTTGAGGATTCCTTGATGAACGGTATAAATGCCAAAGCAAACAACCTGATCGCGAGACACCTTGAGATCAATGATGGGATTTGGCTTGCGATTCCACCAATCGTTGATGCACAAACGATCTTCATTTTTGGTAAAAGGTGCTTGGATGGGTGGTTCGCCAAGGTCATCGGCCAAGCTACAAGTGATGCTGCAGGCCAGCGAGATAGGTAGTAGGAATTTCATGAAGCGATGGGTTTGTGGATGATGGTTGTGAGCAAGAAGGTGATCGGCGGATGCCTTCCGGAGCTGTTCGCTTCGGAATTATCGTTGTCGGCCAAGGAGAGTATTTGGTCGATAAATACGTAAAAAAGCAATCGCTTAACGAGTGTTTTGTAATCGGAACCAAGTTTCCTTCTTTCGAAAAACTGGCTTTTGCCCAGAATTCGACGAATTTCATTCCGTGATGAGCCCTGAGCATTGTTTCGCTATTCGGCTCGGAGTTGCTGTTGCACCTCCACAATATCTACCAATCGTGGGATAGCGCTAGGCATTCTTCGTTGTCAAGGGAGGAGGGAAAAAGACTTACTCAGATGCCCTCAACTTGGCTTCGCTGGTTGGATGAGACGATCAAATGTATCGTGGCAGGAGGTTTTTATGTTAGAGATAACGCAAAAAGCCATGATAAATCCGAGGAAAATCAACGAAATCAAAAAAAGATCAATTTTTCTTCACTTTTCTATTGCAAAAAATTTCGATTCCCCTAAGTTTCGCCCCGCCCGAGTGAACGGGGAGCGGTAGCTCAGTTGGTTAGAGCGCCAGCCTGTCACGTTGGAGGCCGCGGGTTCAAGTCCCGTCCGCTCCGCCATTCGTTTGGGCAAAGGTTATTGTTTTTCATTGTTTTCATGGTCGGCCTTCCTTCGGGAAGGCCGATTCATTTTTGGACTGTAGCGTTCAAAGCCAACAAGATATTTAGATGCTTGCGTTGGTGAAGAGATATGCTGATTTCGTCGAAATCCCGTGATCTCGACAATGGGAATCCTAGCGTAAATAAGTGGTGTAAACACAAAATCTGTTAGAGTAGGGCGGCGAGAAAAAACGCATTGCTGAGAACCAGAATTTTCGCATCGTAAGATCCAAAACACATCCTTCAGAAGATGCTCCGAAAAAAAAGTAGAATTCTCTTTACAAAAGATCGACTCCATCTATATTGCGCGTCCCAAACACGACTAAATCAAGATCATGAAAGTACTTTCTTCACTCAGTTCCGCCAAACGCCGCCACGCCGATTGCCAAGTCGTGAAGCGCAAGGGCACACTCTATGTCATTTGCAAAAGCAACCCAAAATTCAAAGCTCGCCAAGGAGCAACCAAAGGCACGCGTCTTTCCAAGCAAGGCGTAAAATAATCTCTCTCATAGAAACCGATTTTCTAACACCGTGGTTTTCCACGGTGTTTTTTATTGCTCCTCTCTCACGACCAGTAGGAAGCATATTGTTCGAAATCAAAGAACGATTCCAGGCAGCTTGAATTCCATTTTGCCATGCCTGAGGTTTCATAACCGCACCGGGTTGGTGCAAGGATGAGAAAATAGTTTCAGAAATAGGCGGAATTCATGTTCGACATTTTGAGGAATAGGAAAACCTTGAAGTTCGTTCATGCATGACGAATGCCACTTGGTTAAAAAACTCTCTTCTCGCCTCCTCGCGTAATAGTGTAGATGTAACTAACGATGGCTAAACCAGAATCCGAAGTCTAACCTGCCATCACTTGCCGCACAAGGCATATCCGACCTTGGGGTAGCATCTTAGGATGCAGCTCGCGGAGGCATTGGAACGCCTTGCTCATCTTAGCCTAGCAGCGACTTTCTGGCTCTTTACTTAGGATCTGCTGTTAAAGGCCTGTTGATTTTTATCAAGCTCTAGCAAGAATGAGCGGCGGAATCAGCCAAACTTGATGAAAAAAGGGATTCTTTTATTGAAAAAACAATGAAATTCTTACCGTCACAGATCACTCCACGAGATTATTTAAAAAAAAAGCAGAAAGACTTATATTTTTTTTGACAGTTCGCAAATTCTTGTTAAGTTCCCGCCCCGCTTTTCCCGAAAAGCTGGCCACATCATGGCTTGCAATGGGTGAAGCATGCAACGCAAGTTGCTCGTGTAGCTCAGGGGTAGAGCGCGTCCTTGGTAAGGACGAGGTCGAGGGTTCAATTCCCTCCACGAGCTCCAGCAAAGCATGCCTCCCGCACGCCTCGCGGCCTGTGTTCAGAAAACGGATTTAAGCAAAACAGTCTAAAGCGAACCACTACATCATTATGGCAAAAGAAGCATTCCAACGCAATAAGCCCCACGTCAACATCGGCACCATCGGGCACGTCGACCATGGCAAAACCACCCTCACCGCAGCCATCACTACCTGCCTTGCGGAAAAAGGCTTCGCGCAAGCCAAGGGTTACGCAGACATCGATGCTGCACCCGAAGAAAAAGCTCGTGGTATCACCATCAACACTGCTCACGTCGAATACGAAACTGAGAACCGTCACTACGCACACGTTGACTGCCCAGGTCACGCCGACTACGTGAAAAACATGATTACCGGTGCTGCCCAGATGGACGGCGCGATTCTCGTGGTTTCCGCAGCGGACGGTCCTATGCCACAAACTCGTGAGCACATCCTTCTTGCTCGTCAGGTCGGTGTTCCTGCTCTTGTTGTGTTCATGAACAAGTGCGACATGGTTGACGACGAAGAGCTTCTCGACCTTGTCGAAATGGAAGTTCGTGATCTCCTTTCCACTTACGAGTTCCCAGGCGACGACATTCCTGTTGTCAAAGGATCCGCTCTGAAAGCTCTTGAAGGCGACGCTACTTACAAAGATGCTATCACCAAGCTGATGGCCGCTGTTGATAGCTACATTCCACTTCCAGAGCGTCCGATTGACATGACGTTCCTAATGCCTGTTGAGGATGTGTTCTCCATCGAAGGTCGCGGAACCGTCTGCACCGGTCGTGTGGAGCGCGGTATCGTCAAGAAAATGGAGGAAGTCGAAATCATCGGCATTCGCGATACACAGAAAACCACCGTTACGGACATCGAAATGTTCCGTAAACTGCTCGACGAAGGTCGTGCAGGTGACAACGTAGGTCTTCTCGTTCGCGGTCTCAAGAAGGATCAAATCGAGCGTGGTCAAGTCATTGCAAAGCCAGGCACCGTAAAAGCCCACAAAAACTTCCAAGGTGAGCTTTACATCCTCTCCAAAGAGGAGGGTGGCCGTCACACACCGTTCTTCTCTAACTATCGCCCACAGTTCTATTTCCGCACCACCGACGTTACCGGCGCTATCAAACTCCCAGAAGGAGTTGAAATGGTTATGCCTGGTGATAACGTGACACTCGAAATCGAGCTCATCACCCCGATCGCCATGGAAAAAGCCATGCGTTTCGCGATCCGCGAAGGTGGACGTACCGTTGGTGCTGGCCGTGTTGCTGACATTAACGCTTAATTGAAAGATTCTGCTTTACACGACTTCGTTTCTTAAGTAGTGTTGAGCAGTGCAGATCAAACGGCGCCCGTGAAGTAATGACCGGGCGCCTTTTTCGCCAGATTTTTGATATCATTAAAACGGCAGTAGTTCAATTGGTAGAGCAACGGTCTCCAAAACCGTGTGTTGGGGGTTCAAGTCCCTCCTGCCGTGCCATTTTTTGATATTCTTTATTCCTGATTCGTTCCCACCTTATTCTAATTTCCGCAGTGAATATTTCTCGTTTTGTTAATGAAGTGCTTGTCGAACTCAAAAAGGCAAGCTGGCCATGGGAGTCCGATCCGAAAGTCAAAGGGTTAAAAAAATACAAAGAGTTGGTCGATGCTACGGTTGTCGTTCTTATCGCCATGCTGTTTTTAGCTGCTTTTGTTAGCGTTTGGGATCTGGTTTTAACAAAATTGGTATCAAAACTAATTTCTTCGTTGACACTCTAAACGCAAGACTGTATTTTTTCCCTCCCGCAACCGTATTATACGTCCTATCGCCCAACTAGCTTGCTATGTCACAGTCTCTCAATAATCAACAATGGTATGTCGTTCATGTGCTTTCTGGCCAAGAAGGCAAGGTGCGTGAGCGTATTCTTCGTGAGGCAAAAGAGAAGGAGCTTGGTGACTATGTATTTGATGCCCTTGTGCCGATGGAAACCGTTTCCGAGGTTCGCAAAGGTAAAAAAACGGAATCTCGTCGCAAATTTTTTCCAGGCTACATTATTGTAAACATGAATTTGTTTGATGAAGCCAAAGATCTGATCGACAAGACTTGGTATTTCATTAAAGAAATGGATGGCGTGATTGGATTCGCCGGAACCAAAGATCGTCCCGTGCCAATGAGAGCTAGAGAAGTGGAGGCGTTACTCGCACAACTTCGTGAGCGCGAGGACAGCGTGCGACCAGCAATCACTTTCGAGGTCGGCGACTCAGTTCGCGTCGCCGATGGTCCTTTTGAAAGCCAGAACGGTTTTGTCGAAGAAATCGACCATGAGCGCGGCAAGCTTCGCGTAGCTGTTTCGATTTTTGGAAGATCTACTCCGGTGGATCTCGAATTCTGGCAGGTTGAGCGCGCCTGATCCTCTCGCTCCCGGCTACCGTGCCGGCGCTTTCGCGAATCACGGCAAGACACTTCCTACTAACCAACCAACCTTATGGCTAAAGAAATCACCGGATACATCAAACTTCAAATCCCCGCTGGCGCTGCTAACCCATCGCCTCCTGTCGGCCCTGCGCTCGGTCAGCGCGGTGTCAACATCATGGCATTCTGCAAAGAGTTCAATGCCGCTACTCAGTCCCAATCGGGTGACGTTCTTCCTGTCGTCATTACCGTTTTCAAGGATAAGTCTTTCACTTTCGTAACCAAACAACCACCAGCTGGTAACTTGCTCAAGAAAGCCGCAGGCATCGCTTCTGGTTCCAAAGAGCCACACAAAATCAAAGTCGCCAAGCTTTCCAAAGAGAAGCTCATGGAAGTTGTAAAACGCAAAATGCCAGACCTTAACACTCGTAATGAAGAAGCTGCCGCCCGCATCTTGGCTGGCACTGCTCGCCAAATGGGTATCGAGGTCGAAGGTATGTAAATCCCATCTCGTAGAATCGTTTGGCAGATTCTGTCTTTCACTCGATTCTACAACGCAGGAGGGTTTCAGTTCAATGAAGTCCGCCATCACTGCCAACCAATAAAAGCACATGTCAAAACACCGCAGCAAACGCTACAAAAAAGCCGTCGCTTTGATTGATAAATCAAAGTCCTACTCCCTCGCATCCGCAGTGGAAACGATCAAAACGTTTCCCGCACCTAAATTCGATGCCGCCGTAACCGTATCCATCCACCTCGGAGTGGATCCTCGTAAGAGTGACCAAATGGTTCGTGGCACTGTTGCCCTTCCTAACGGAACTGGTAAGAATGTCCGTGTCGCCGTTTTCGCTCAGGGCGATTCTGCAAAAGCTGCACTGGATGCTGGTGCCGATTTCGTCGGATTTGAAGACTTGATCGCTAAGGTTCAAGGTGGCTTCACTGACTTCGATGTCGCTATCGCAACTCCTGATGCGATGACCGAAGTTCGGAAAATTGCTCGTGTCCTCGGTCCTCGTGGTTTGATGCCAAACCCTAAGACTGGAACGGTGACTGACGACACTGCCAAAGCCATCAAAGAAGTTAAAGCTGGTCGTATCGACTACAAACTTGACAAAAACGGCAATATCGCAGCGTCCGTTGGCAAACTTTCTTTCACTACCGAGGCTCTTAATGAAAATGCTAGTGCATTCATTGACAGCGTCATCCGTGCGAAACCAGCTACCGCCAAAGGAAACTACATGCGCAGCGTTACCGTTGCTGCTACCATGTTACCTGGCTTACCGCTTGAGTCCGCAGCGTTCACCAAGGCCGTATCCGCATAATCCCGAACTACTCTTTCTATGAATCCCGATAAGAAAATCATCATCGACGCACTCCAAGAGCGGGTAAATTCCTCTCCTTACGTCATTATCATCGATTACACAGGCCTCACGGTTCCTCAGTTTTCTGAGTTACGCAAGCGTCTCGACGCAGCAGGTGCCAAGTGCAGCGTTGCCAAGAACAGCTACCTTCGCCAAGCTCTAGAAGAAGCAAAACTTCCCGATATTTCCGAAGCACTCGTTGGTCAAACTGCTTTCATTAACGGTGAAAGCGAAATCTTTGCAGCGGCAAAAGCCATCAGCAATTTCACGAAAGAATTCAAGAAGCCGCAAATGAAAGTCGGTATCTTGGATGGAGTCGTGCTTGACGAAGAGAAGCTCAAGGCGATTGCTTCCATTCACTCCCGTGAATCCGTCCTGTCGCAACTTCTTGGCACCATCAATGAGCCTGCAGCTCGTATTGCTCGTGTCATTAAGAAAAAATTCAACCCCGATGAGGAAGTTTCCGCTCCAGAAGCAGAATAATCCGATCACAAACACTTTGAACCGATGAAAGCTGCGCTCCGGCTCAGTTTTCTGAACACGAAAATGGTTCCTCGTCGGATAGGGGGCTCTCTATCTGAAATTCCCAGATGCTTTTGGGGGCGACGATACCGCAAAAAACAAATACAATGGCTGACCTAGACAAACTCGTAGAAGAACTCGGCAAGCTTTCCGTACTGGAAGCTGCTGACCTGGTAAAAAAACTTGAAGAAGCATGGGGCGTATCCGCTGCTGCTCCAGTAGCTATGGCTGCCGGTGGTGGCGAAGCTGCTCCTGCCGCCGAAGAGAAAACGGAATTCGATGTCGTCATCACTGACGGCGGACCAAACAAAATTTCCGTCATTAAAGCGGTTCGTGAAGTTTCCCCTGGACTCGGCCTGGCCGATGCCAAGAAACTTGTGGAATCCGCTCCTGCTAAGGTGCTCGAAGGCGTTGCAAAAGACGCTGCCGAAGCCGCCAAGAAGAAGCTCGAAGAGGCCGGCGCAAAAGTCGAACTCAAGTAATCTTATCAAAATGGATCTCTCCTCATGGTTGCTTTCGCGACCATGGGGAAATCCTAAAAAACTATCGAAACCGGCGTAAGTCGCCACCTGTTGGACATCACCCTTGTCATGCGACAACTTACGCCGATCTCGATCTCTTTCTCACATCACTAACTCTTAACTTGCCCGAGCCGTTAACGGATCGGGCTGAATTCGCTAGCTCCAACCACTACTATACACCATGTCTGAACGTCTCTATTTTGGAAAATTCGAGGAAGTCATTGAGCCACCCAATCTGATTGAGGTGCAAAGCCGCTCGTATGATGAGTTCATGCAAAAGGAAATCCCCCCCTCGGAGCGATCCAACACAGGCCTACAAGCCGTGTTCCATGAGGTGTTTCCTATCAAATCGTATGATGAATCCATCACCTTGGACTTCATTTCTTACGACATTGAGGATCCGAAAGTCACCTCACTTGATTCTTTGCGTCACGGCGAAACCTTCAGCGCCGCCCTTTACGTCACCCTTCGTCTGAAAGATGAATCGGGCAGCAAGAAAGAGCGCGTCTATATGGGCGAACTTCCGATGATGACACGCCGCGGAACATTCATCATCAATGGCGCGGAGCGAGTTATCGTTTCTCAACTCCATCGTTCTCCTGGTATCTGCTTTGAGACCTCCCAGCACCTAAATGGCAAGACGCTCCATAGCTTTCGTATCATTCCTGACCGCGGATCATGGTTGGAAGTGCAATTTGATACCAACGATTTGCTCTACGTTTACCTCGATCGTCGCCGCCGTCGTCGCAAATTCCTTGCGACTACCTTGTTGCGCGCTCTCGGGTATTCCACAGATCGCGACATCATCAATGAATTTTATTCTCCAGAAGTTCTCAAACTCAACGATAAAATCGATGAACATGAACTTGGTCATAAAGTGCCTTTCGAAGACCTTATGGACGGGGAGCTTGTCGTCGCAAAAGCTTATGAGCCTCTGACCATTGGTATTGTTCGTCAGTTGACTGCACTTGGACACAAGCAAGTCGAAGTCATTGACTCACGTGAAGACGAAATTCTGATCAAATCCTTGCGTAAAGACCCCGCAAGCGACGAAGATTCTGCTCTGAAAGATATCTATCGTAAACTCCGCCCTGGTGATCCGCCGACGGCTTCGAACTCAAAAGCTCTCCTCAAACGCCTGTTCTTCGATGCCAAAAAATATGACCTCACACGTGTAGGACGTTACAAAATCAATCAGAAGCTCGACATCAAAGTTCCTGGCGATACAAGAATTATGGTTCCCGAAGACTTCTTGGGAGCAGTCAAATACATTCTGAAACTGAAAAAGGGCGACGGAGTCATTGACGACATCGATCACCTTGGCTCACGTCGAGTTCGTGCCGTGGGCGAGCTTCTCGCCAACCAGTGCCGCATCGGTCTTGCTCGCACAGAACGTCTCGTTAAAGAGCGTATGACTCTGTTTGATGTCAATATCGAAGGCATGATGCCGTCCAAGCTCATCAACCCGAAAGCTCTATCAGCTGTGGTTCGTGATTTCTTTGGCCGCAGCCAACTCTCCCAGTTCATGGACCAGACCAACCCACTCGCCGAGTTGACGCACAAACGTCGTCTCTCTGCTCTTGGACCTGGTGGCTTGAATCGCGACCGTGCAGGCTTCGAGGTTCGCGACGTGCATCCTTCTCACTATGGACGTATGTGCCCCATTGAGACTCCAGAAGGTCCGAACATCGGCCTCATCAACTCGATGTGTACCTACGCCCGTATCAACGAGTTCGGTTTCATCGAGACTCCCTACCGTAAAGTCAAAGCCGGGAAAGTCACCAACGAGATCGAATATCTTTCTGCGGATCAGGAAGAAAAATTCCACATTGCTCAGGCCAACAACCCGATCGATAAATCAGGCAAATTCCTCAACGAGCGTATTACAGCTCGTGAAAAAGGCGGTGAGTTCATTGAGGTTGCTCCAGATGCCGTGGAATACATGGACGTTTCGCCGAAACAGCTCGTTTCGGTTGCCGCTGGCCTCATTCCCTTCCTCGAACACGATGACGCCAACCGCGCTCTGATGGGCTCGAACATGCAGCGCCAAGGTGTGCCATTGCTCGTTTCTGAAGCTCCACTCGTGGGAACTGGTCTCGAAGCAAAAGCTGCTCGCGATTCTCGCGCTGTTGTTGTCGCCGAACTGGATGGTATCGTCGCCGCTGCAACTGCTGAGATCATTGTTACTTCTCCTGATGGTAAACTGCCTGTTCCAGATGAGAAATTTCTCTCGGAGCCAGAGTGCGTCAAAACCAATTTGGAAAAAGGGATCATGGCCTACCCATTGCGCAAATTCATGCGCTCGAACGCCAGCACCTGCATCAACCAGAAGCCTATCGTTCGACGTGGTGACAAAATCAGCAAAGGTGATGTCCTTGCCGATGGTCCAAACACCGAAAATGGTGAGCTTGCGATTGGACGTAACGTTCTAGTGGCCTTCATGCCATGGAATGGCTACAACTTCGAGGATGCCATCGTTATTTCCGAGAAAGTTGCTAAAGAAGACATTTACACTTCGATTCACATTTCTGAGTTTGATGTCGCTGCCCGTGACACCAAGCTCGGCCCAGAGGAAATCACTCGTGATATCCCGAACGTAGGCGAAGAGGCTCTCAAAAATCTCGACCACGACGGTATCATCCGCATTGGTGCTGAGGTTCGCCCTGGCGACATTCTTGTCGGCAAAATCACGCCAAAATCCGAAACAGAACTCGCTCCTGAAGAGCGCCTTCTCCGTGCGATTTTCGGTGAAAAAGCCGCAGACGTCAAAGACACTTCCCTTCGCGTCCCTTCGGGTGTGACGGGTATCGTGCAAGACGTACGCGTGGCTAGCCATGGTAGCGCTGCCCGCCGCGATAGCAAAATCGATCCAAACGAGATCAAGAAGCAACTCAAAAAAGTCAACGATGAGCACAAGAAGAAAAAAGATGCTCTTTACGACCAGCTCACTGAGAAGCTCTCCGATATTCTTCTCGGTGAAAAAATCCCTCTCGATGTCGTCAATGCGCAATCCGGTGAAATCATTATCCCTGCCAATCGCAAGATCACCAAGACTCTTCTTCGCAAGCTCGCTTCGGTCTATGATAATATCGAGATCGACCCTAGTCCCATCCGTAACAAGATCATCGAGATCATCACTTCCTACGAGCCACGCTTTGCCGAAGTTGACAGCGAGCGCGAGCGCCGCCTCGATCAGATGGAAGCTGGAGACGAAGTGGAATCTGGCCTCATCAAAGAGGTCAAAGTCTTCATCGCCGCGAAACGCAAACTTTCTGTCGGTGACAAAATGGCCGGACGCCACGGTAACAAAGGTGTCGTTGCGACCATCGTACCAGAAGAGGACATGCCCTTCCTCCATGACGGCACTCCGGTTGAAATCGTTCTGAATCCTCTTGGCGTTCCCTCACGGATGAACGTCGGGCAGGTTCTTGAAACTCACCTTGGTGTTGCTTGCAAAGCACTCGGATTCAAAGTTGCTACCCCGATTTTCGATGGCATCAAAGAAGAGCGCATTTGGGAATTCATGAGCGAAGCGAAAAAAGTTGATGGCGTAAAAACCATGGGCGAAGCCGCCAAAGCTCGTCCACGCAAAGCTGGCGAGGCCGAAGGTCGCGGTTTCACCTGGATCGGTGATGGCAAAGATGGCACTACCGGTGGCAAATCCACTCTTTATGACGGACGCACTGGCGAAGCTTTCTTGAATCCCGTGGTTGTTGGCTACATTTACATGCTGAAACTCGGTCACCTTGTCGCTGATAAGATCCACGCCCGTGCCGTCGGTCCCTACAGCCTTGTCACCCAGCAACCTCTCGGCGGTAAAGCCCAATACGGTGGTCAGCGCTTCGGTGAAATGGAAGTCTGGGCTCTCGAAGCCTACGGCGCAGCCTACACACTGCAAGAACTTCTTACCGTCAAGTCTGACGATGTCATGGGTCGCACACGCATCTATGAAGCCATCGTCAAAGGCGACAACAACTTGGAAGCCGGCACTCCGGAGTCCTTCAACGTCCTCATCAAAGAAATGCAGTCACTCGGCCTCGATGTTCGTCCTGGTCGCCGTGGCAGCAACCAAGGCTCCGGTGTCACCGGTGGCGTGGATGATTTCTCCCTTGATGACCTTACCCTATAACATTCCTGACCTGAACCCCTAAAACATATAACGAAAATTACCTATGAGCGTGGAAAATAACTTGCGAGAACTCTTTGGCGTTGAGGAAAAAATCGAACAATTCGATCAAATTGCCATCACCGTCGCTTCCCCGGAGGTCATCCGGTCATGGTCGAAAGGCGAGGTCAAAAACCCGGAAACCATCAACTATCGGACTTTCAAACCAGAAAAAGGCGGTTTGTTTTGCGAACGTATCTTCGGCCCCACCCGGGACTGGGAATGCGCCTGCGGCAAATACAAGCGCATCAAGCACAAAGGCGTCATTTGTGACCGCTGCGGGGTGGAAGTTACCCTCAGCCGCGTGCGCCGCGAACGCATGGGCCACATCGAATTGGCCGTGCCAGTTTCGCATATCTGGTTCTACAAGTGCATGCCTTCTCGTATCGGCCTGATGCTCGACATCACCGCCCGTCAGTTGGAGCGCATCATTTATTATGAAGATTTCGTCGTTACCAACCCTGGCACCACCAACCTGACACTCGGTCAATTACTCACCGAGAATGAACTTCGTGATGCCGAGGATGCCTACGGCGAAAATGCTTTCCGTGCCCGCATGGGTGCCGAGGCGATTCAAGATCTGCTTAGCCAAATCGATCTCCCGAATCTCATCATCGATCTGACGCAACAGCTTGCGGCTACACGTTCGAAGCAAAACCGGAAGAAGCTCGCCAAGCGTCTGAAAATCACGCAAGGTTTCAATGGTTCGCGCTCACGTCCCGAATGGATGGTGCTGAACGTGCTTCCTGTGATCCCTCCTGATCTCCGCCCGCTGGTGCCGCTGGAAGGTGGTCGCTTTGCTACCTCCGACCTGAATGACCTCTATCGTCGCGTCATCAACCGTAACAACCGTCTCAAAAATCTTCTGCAACTGAAGACACCCGATGTCATCATTCGCAATGAAAAACGCATGTTGCAAGAGGCTGTCGATGCATTGTTTGACAACGGTCGCCATGGTCGTGCTGTTACTGGCGCTGGCAACCGTCCGCTCAAGTCTCTTTCTGACATGCTTAAAGGCAAAGGTGGTCGCTTCCGCCAAAACCTTCTTGGCAAACGCGTTGACTACTCGGGTCGTTCCGTTATCGTCATTGGCCCTGACCTCAAACTCAATCAATGCGGTCTTCCCAAGAAGATGGCTCTCAGCTTGTTCGAGCCATTCATCATTCGCCGTCTTAAAGAGCTCGGATATTGCCACACGGTGCGCAGTGCCAAGAAGATGATCGACCGTAAGACCAAAGAGGTTTGGGATATTCTGGCAGATGTCACGAAAGGCCACCCGGTCATGCTCAACCGTGCTCCCACGTTGCACCGCTTGTCCATTCAAGCCTTCGAACCGAAATTGATCGAGGGTGAAGCCATCCGCGTTCACCCCCTCGTTTGTACTGCTTTCAATGCCGACTTCGACGGTGACCAAATGGCCGTTCACGTTCCTCTTTCCGTTGAGGCGCAAATGGAAGCTCGTCAGTTGATGCTCGCACCGAATAACATCTTCTCGCCTGCAAGCGGCAAGCCGATCACTGTTCCTTCGCAGGACATCATTCTCGGCTCGTATTTCCTTACCTGGGCACCGATCCGTACGGAGAAAGATCGCGAGAAAAATGAGCACCTTCCTTTGTTCGAAAGCACCGATGAAGTGGAATTTGCCATCGCCTCCAAGAAGGTTTCCTATCACTCTTGGATTCGTGTTCGCAATCCATCCTTTGGGCTGGATACCCATTACGGCAACAAGGAGGCCAAAATCATCGAAACCACCCCAGGACGTGTCCGTTTCAACGAGATCTGGCCCAAAGCCATGGGATACATCAACCATACCGTCGGCAAGAAGCAGATGTCTGACGTTATCTGGCGCTGTTTCCAAGTCGCAGGACAAACAGGAACCGTCGAAACTCTCGATGCTCTAAAATCCCTCGGCTTCCGCGAAGCCTCTCGCTCGGGTTGCTCGGTTGGTATCGTGGACATGGTGATTCCTGAAGAAAAACCTGCGATTATCGCAAAGGCTTACTCCGAAGTTGATGTGGTCACCAAGCAGTACCGCAACGGTATTATTACCGATGGCGAGCGCTACCAGAAAGTCATCGACATCTGGACACAGGCCACTGACCAAATTGCGAATCACCTTTATCGCAAGATCGAGCATAATGAGGGCAAAGCAGGTATTTCACCTCTCTTCATGATGGTCGATTCCGGTGCTCGGGGTAACAAATCACAGATCAAACAGCTCGGTGGTATGCGCGGTTTGATGGCCAAGCCTTCCGGCGAGATTATCGAACGCCCCATCACCGCGAACTTCCGCGAAGGTCTTTCCGTGTTGGAATACTTCATCTCCACTCACGGTGCTCGTAAAGGTCTCTCCGATACCGCTCTGAAAACCGCTGACTCTGGTTACATGACCCGCAAACTCGTCGATGTCGCCCAAGACGTCATCGTCACCGAGGAAGATTGCGGAACCGTCAATGGGATCAGCGTCGCTCCGATTTTCGACGGCGATGAGGAAGTTGCTACGCTTTCCATGCGGATCTACGGTCGTGTTTCACTGCAAAAAGTCGTTGATCCTCTTACAGGTTCGACTATCGTTGAAATCGACGAAATCATTTCCGAAAAGGCATCGCGCCAGATCGAATCTCTCAA
>JAIYDP010000016.1 GCA_027487435.1 Verrucomicrobiaceae bacterium
AGCCACTGTTGACACGCTCACAATCAACAAACTGCGAGATATGCAAATCGATCTCCCCCCACTCGCCGAGCAGCGGCGGATCGTTGGGGTGCTGGACGAAGCGTTTGCCGGCCTCGCCACCGCCCAAGCCACCGCCCAAAAGAACCTCCAAAACGCCCGTGCCCTCTTCGAAAGCCACCTCCAATCCGTCTTCTCCCAGCGCGGGGATGGGTGGGTCGACCGGCAACTGGCCTCTTTGTGTCATGAAATAACTGTGGGACACGTCGGGTCGATGAAAACGGAATACAAGGAAAGCGGAATTCCTTTTCTTCGTTCACAAAACATTCGCCCATTTGAAGTATCCATGGATAACACCATTTTCATTGATCAGGCGTTCCATAGAGCGCTCAAAAAATCTCAGCTCCGTCCCGGCGATCTCGCCATCGTAAGAACTGGTTATCCTGGAACTGCCGCTGTGATTCCTCCCGAACTACCAGATTCCAATTGTAGTGATTTAGTGATTGTCCGTCCAAGCAAAGAAGTAGATCCGCACTTTCTTGCCGCGTTCTTTAACTCGGCTTTCGGCAAGCAGCTTGTCCTTGGCAAAATTGTTGGCGCAGCTCAGAAGCATTTTAACGTGACTGCCGCGAAGGAAGTAATGCTACATGTTCCCCCAATCACAGAACAGAAGGCGCTCATCAGCAATATCCACAACTTCCGCACCGAAACCCAACGTCTGGAATCCCTCTACACCCAAAAGCTCGCCGCGTTGGCGGAGTTGAAAAAATCCCTGCTGCACCAAGCGTTCTCCGGGGAGCTTTGAATGTTTTGCCATTTTGTCCTTTTTCCCTATCATCGCACCATGAACTCGCCCGATATCCGCTGGAAGCAGCGTTTTTACCTGTAAAAAAAATCGCATTTTCTTTACAGGTGCGGCAGAACGTGATAAGAAAACCATGTTTTTGTTGATATGTCCTCATTGCCTCCCTTACCTCTGACCCATCTCGCCGCTCTCGAGACGCGGGAGCTGTGGCAGGCATTGACCGAGGCGCATCGGCATCTCGCTGAGCTAAAAGGCCTCTGTGAGTCATTGCCGAATCGGGGCATTTTGCTCGATACCCTCGGCATTCAGGAGGCGAAGGATAGCTCGGAGATCGAAAATATCATCACCACCCATGACGAGCTGTATGCCTACCAGGAAGACTCCGCAGCCTCGGCGGCTACCAAGGAGGTGAGGCACTATGTTTCTGCCTTGCGACTCGGCTATGAAGCGGTGCGGGACAGTGGTCTCATCCGCTTGGATACCGTGCTGCGTGTGCAGGCGGAGCTGGAACGGAACCGCGCGGGATTGAGAAAACTACCAGGCACCGTATTGAAAAATGAATCGACGGGGCAGATCATTTATGAGCCGCCGCAGGATGCCGCCGAGGTCGAATCACTGATGGCCAACCTGATTGATTTCATCCATGCCGATGACGGACTGGATCCCTTGCTGAGGATGGCGATCACCCATCACCAGTTTGAAAGCATCCACCCCTTTTACGATGGCAATGGTCGCACCGGGCGCATCCTCAATCTCCTGATCCTGCAGCGCGAAGGGCTGCTGGATCTTCCCGTGCTGTATCTGAGCCGCTACATCACTTCCACCAAGCCCGATTACTACCGCTTGCTACAAACGGTGCGCGAGCAGGACCGATGGGCTGAGTGGTGCCTTTACCTGCTGCGTGGCGTGGCTCTCACCTCCCGCAGCGCCATCACACTGGTCAAGGCCTTTCGTGATCTGATGCAGAGCACCAAGCGAAAACTGCGCGAGCGCCTGCCCAAGATCTACAGCCAGGATTTGCTGAACAACCTTTTCCGTTATCCATACACGAAGATCGAATTCATCGAGCGGGAATTGGGAGTATCACGCCCCACAGCCAGCAAGTATCTGGAGCAATTGACGAGCGCCGGAATCCTACGCAAGCAGAAGATGGGCCGGACCAACTTTTACATCAATGATCCCCTTTATGCGCTGTTGAGCGCTGTCACCCTGGAACCCTCATGAACGAAGCCGAAACCAGAGCCGAGCACATCGATCCCGCCCTCAAGGCGGCGGGTTGGGGTGAGGTGGAGGGCAGCCGCATCCTGCGGGAATACCGCATTAGCCCCGGTCGCATCGAGGGGCGCGGTCGGCGCGGCACGCCGGAGATCGCGGACTATGTGCTGGTCTATCGGAATCTCAAGCTAGCGGTCGCCGAAGCGAAGGCCTTTGACAAGGCGGTCACGGAAGGCGTGTCGCAGGCGAAGGCCTATGCGAACAAACTGGCGATCCGTTTCACCTTTTCCACCAACGGTCAGGGGATTTACCGTATCGACATGGAGACAGGTGAGGAAGGCGAGGTATCGCAATTTCCGACGCCCGATGAGCTATGGGCGATGACCTTTGCGCTGCAAAATCGTTGGCGGGATTTGTTTGCGGCGGTGCCATTTGAAGATCGTGGAGGGTATTTTCAAGGCCGTTACTACCAGGACCTCTCGGTAGATTGCGTGATGGAAGCGGTCGCGGCGGAGCAGATGCGCATCTTGCTCACCTTGGCGACGGGGACCGGCAAGACCTTCATCTCGTTTCAGATTGCCTGGAAACTCTATCACAGCCGCTGGAATCTCAGCCGTGAGCCGACACGCCGGCCACGCATTTTGTTTCTCGCCGATCGCAACATTCTCGCGGATCAGGCCTACAATTCCTTTTCCGCATTTCCAGAAGATGCCTTGGTGCGCATCGATCCCAAAGAGATCAGGAAAAAGGGTCACGCGCCGAAAAATGGCAGTCTATTTTTCACCATCTTCCAGACCTTCATGAGCGGTCAAGCAGAGGAAGAAGATGTGATGCAGGAAGATCTCACGCAGTTGGTAGCGGAAGAGCAGCCCTATACTTTCGTGAGAGCCAGCGCATTAGCGGCCAAGTGCAACTTCGGCGATTACCCACCAGATTTTTTCGACTTCATCATCATCGATGAATGCCATCGAGGTGGCGCGAACGATGAGAGCAACTGGCGAGCGATTCTCGACTACTTTTCTCCCGCTGTGCAGCTCGGCCTCACCGCCACGCCGAAGCGCAAGGACAACGTCGATACCTACGCCTACTTCGGCGAACCCGTTTACACCTACTCCCTGAAAGACGGCATCAACGATGGCTACCTCACGCCCTTCCGCGTCAAGCAGATTTCCACCACGCTCGATGAGTATGTTTACACCGCGGATGACACGGTGATCGAGGGCGACATCGAAGTGGGCAAGCGCTACGAGGAAAAGGATTTCAACAAACTCATCACCATCAAAGAGCGCGAGAAAAAACGTGTGGAAATTTTTCTCAGCCAGATCAACCAGCAGGAAAAGACTATCGTTTTTTGTGCCACACAGCTGCATGCGCTCGCCGTGCGCGATCTGATCAATCAGCTCAAGACCAGCAAGGACCCGGATTACTGCCAACGCGTTACGGCGCAAGATGGTGCGCAGGGCGAACTGCACCTGCGCGATTTCCAAGACAACGAAAAGAGCATCCCGACCATCCTCACCACCTCGCAAAAGCTCTCCACGGGTGTCGATGCCCGCAACGTGCGCAACATCGTGCTGATGCGTCCGGTCAACTCGATGATCGAGTTCAAGCAAATCATCGGTCGCGGCACGAGGCTCTATGATGGCAAAGACTACTTCACGATCTACGACTTCGTCAAAGCCCATCATCTCTTCGCCGATGCAGAATGGGATGGCGAGCCGATCGAGCCGGAAATGGATGATGCTACGAATCAAGAAAGCGAGCCCAAGAAGCCTCAGGATTCGGTAGGCAAAGACAAAGAAGAAGGCTCCAAGAAGAGCAAAATCCAAGTGAAGCTCGCCGATGGCAAGGAGCGCAGCATCCAGCACATGATGATGACCACGTTTTGGCATCCCGATGGCACACCCATGTCCTCGCAGCAGTTCATGGAATCGCTGTTCGGCAAGCTGCCGGAATTTTTCCAAAACGAAGACGAACTGCGCGCGATCTGGAGCCAGCCTGAAACGCGGCGGCATTTGCTGGAACAGCTCGCGGAACAAGGATTCGGTAGCGAGCAACTCGCGGAAATGCAGAAGATCATCAACGCGGAAAAGTCGGATCTTTTCGACGTACTTTCCTACGTCGCTTATACCTCAGCACCCGTCACGCGAGCCGCGCGTGCGGCACATGCGCGGGAATCCATCCACAGTCGCTTCAGCCCGAAGCAGCAGGGCTTTCTCGACTTCGTGTTATTGCATTATGTGAGCGTGGGAGTGGAAGAGTTGGATATGGCCAAACTCTCGCCCTTGCTGCGACTCAAGTATCAGGATTCCATCCCCGATGCTCTGGCGGATCTTGGTTCACCCGAAAGCATCAAAGAGGCGTTTAGCGGATTCCAGAAATTCCTCTACGAGCATGTGGCGTGAGGCTATTCTGTGAGAAATCGAAAATTGATTTCTAAGTCCTTGATGAGTGCCTTTTCGATTTTCTCGCCAAGAACTTTCGGGCTTTCTCCATCGAGTAACTCGCTGACTCCTGCGAGCCTGAGTTCAGAGGGATCGTTGAATGGTTGGCTGGGTGCCGTCGGCGGTTTGAGGTTTGATGGATATTCGATTCTGCCATCGCCAACATTGACCACGCCTGGTAGTTGCAGAAAAGCGGCCCATTCTTTTTGGTATTGTTCAAAATCTTCGAGATATTTGTTATAGACCTTCATTTTGTTACGGTTTTTTTCCAAAAACTTGCGGATTTTCGCGACACCATTTTGCCCTTCGATTTCAAGAAAGTAGTACATCATCAAATGTGCCGTATGGTAGAGCTGCGTCATTCTTGGAAGTTGACCCAACGAAGAAAATTGATTACCTCGACCGCCTGTCGCCCATTCTTCGTCGGTCATTTGCAGGATCTTCTCCATTTTAAAGAGGTTCGGAACGCTACCGCTTGCCAAGTACTTCATCTTATCCACTTTGCCAAATTTTGGCTTTTCGCCGCTGCGACTGCTGGTGGCCTGAACATGATAGTCGAAAAACATGTCTTGAATGGCTTCCCGCATGGATTTTTTGTCTGTTTGAAACGCATCGTTTTTGATCGGAATGTGGCAGATGTATTCGGCATATCCTTCATTGATCCAGATGGGTAAGTTGACGAGGATATCATGGGTCAGCATGTGGGTGAGTTCGTGAACAATCGTCGATGGATCATACGCTCCCGTGGTTTTTCGCCATCCTGCGGTTCCAGATTCCATGCCCATGAGTTCCAACGGGGCGAGAAAGATTTTTTCTTTGCTGAGGTAAACGCCGGCACTATTTTTCGGGCCGCCTTGATTGATGTAATCCTCCCTCTTCGCGATCAAACGCGCAGGAAAGTAGTGATCGTCAGGCTCCGCGAGAATGCCAAGAGGCGAGTTTTCGTGAAGATTGTAGGTCAGTTCGAATACTGTGGCCAAGTCCTTCATTAAGTTGCTGCCAAGGTTGACATCACAATGAAAGCGAAAATGCTTCGTCGTGTAGATGGCTTTCGTGCCTTCGGAGAGTTCTTCTTTGACATCCACGGAGCGCATGGCATAGCGAGATTTTGTCGGCCATGCAGCCCAAGGAAGTAGATAGATGCGATGATGCTCTTTCAGAAAGAGGTTGTCTTGGGTGGAGAGCTTGATCGCTGGAACGAAAGCGGTTTTTCCATCTTTGAGCTTCAGAGCGACGTCGGTATCTTTGTGTCCAAGGTATTCGGCAGTGATTTTGCGTCCATCAAGGCTCGTCCATTCACGGACGATCGGAGCAATGGCATCAGCTTGCTGAGCATGTATTGGAGCAAAACTGAGGAGCGTGAATGCGAATGCGACGAGGCATGGTAACGCATGGGAGATTGGCTTCATAGGTGCAATAGTAATGGAATAAATACGAAGCGTATTACCAAATGTTAGCGTTCTGCGCAAGCATGAATCTGTGGATGAAAGATGAAGTTTTTTGAAATCAACATTTCAGTCTTCCTTTCGTGACATTCGTAGCTCCAGCTATTGCTTCATCCCGAAATCCGAAGGATAACGCCGCCATTCGCCTCCATCATTTGCCGCGCAAGGTATTTCAGACTTTGAGGCAGCATCGTTGGATGCCGCCCACTGCGGCCATGAAACGCCATGCACAGCAGAGCCTGACAGCGACGATCTATCGATCTACTTTGGATCTCGGGATGATTGATAGAAAAAAATTCGCGCAATGTCCGATGCTTATCCAAAAACGGCGGCGACAGGTTTTCCTTTGTTGCCGATCGTGAAAGGGCGACCGCTGCTGCTGGTAACGGATTTTTCTATCGGAATGCCACAGGCGTGAGCGATGGTAGCGTGGAGGTCTCCGACGGTGACAGGGTCTTTGGCGACCTGACCACCAGCGGCATCGCTCGCTCCATGAACGTAGCCGTTTTTCGCACCGCCTCCGGCGATGACGGTGGAGAATACCAAAGGATGGTGACCGCGCCCCGTGCCGTCGAAGCTTGGCTTGCGACCAAATTCCGTGGCTACGACAACCATCGTGCTTTCCAGCATGCCGCGTGAATGTAGGTCATTGATGAGAGCCGCAAATGCTACGTCAAATTCAGCGCCACGTTCTTCCATGCCGTCTTGGATGTCCTTGTGCATGTCCCAACCGCCGCTTTCGACTTCAATGTAGCGAACGCCGCCTTCGACCAATCGACGAGCCAACAAGCAGCCCTGACCGAAGCGATTTTTGCCGTATTTTTCCCGTAGGGCATTCGGTTCTTCACTGAGATCGAAGCATTTGAGATCCTTGCCTTTCATAAGACGAAGCGTGCTTTCGTAAAAATCATTGTAGGCAATGACGCTGGGGTCATTGAAGGCATCGGTGAATTTTCCATCGATGGCACGCAACATTGAGAGGCGTTTGTTCATGACGTTCGAGTCTTCTTTGCTGACCGCATGCTTGAGGCCTTCTTCGGGATCGAGAATCGGCAGCGGGCTCATGGTTGCTGGGAAAAATCCATTGCCATTGCTGGAGGGTCGGTTGATGCAAACACTGCTCGGCAGGGTATCGTGGCTAGGGCCAAGCTGATGGTGCGCCCATGCGCCAAGGGTGGGGTGGACGATGGTGCCGCGTTTTTCAAAACCGGTGCGCATGAGATAGCGTGCTTGATCGTGAACTCCGACTTTGGCCGTCATGCTGCGGATTACGGTAATTTTATCTGCTACTTTTGCGGTTTGTGGCAAGAAGGAGGAAAGCTGAAAATCAGCCTTGGTGCTGACGGCCGATCCTGGCCCCTTAGAGGCTCCGGTCTTCGGGTCAAAGCTATCGATCTGGCTAAGACCACCGGACAACTGCAACATGATGACGGCTTTTGCTTTGCCGAATCCCGGCGAGCGCAATGTTTCTGTTGCATTACTGGTCTGACCCGAGACGAAGGGCAAGAGGCTGACACCAAAGGCCGACTGGGCGATGCGTTCGACAAACACCCGGCGATTGATTTCGTTAGATTTTACGTGATCTGATTTCATAATGATTTTCCGTGATGGTGTTTAGGGCATGAACAAAAACTCGCGGGAATTCAAGAGAACCCATGCGATGTCTGGCAGTGCTAGGCCGTCTTTTAAAGCTGCGAGTGCATTTGCTAACTCTGTAGAAGTCGGCGGCCTACTGAAGAAGGAGAGATAGAGGGAACGAATCTGCTTGGCTGGTTGGCCTGCCTTTTTCGCGCTTTGGATGGCCAAGGAATTTTGGGTGATCAATTCTTGCACAGGGCCATTCATCAATTGCAGCAATTGCGGCACGCTACCATCGACGGTATTTGTGTCAGCGACGAGACGGTCGCTTTGACCGAACAAGCGGATGAAATGGGTTTCTGGGGCGGGTTGTTGGATCTCGCTGGCTCTGGCTAACAGCATGCCATAGCGCGATGAGGGCACGCCGCCTTCATAGGAAGCTGCGATAGCTCGGCCTTTGCCGCCATTTTTTTTGCCTCCGCCCTTGAGCTTGCCTTGCTCTTCTTTGAACTTGTCAACAAGAGCAAGCACGGTTTTTGCGTTGATCTGGTCGTCGGGAATATCAGTTTTTTGAAGGTCGTCGCCTCGACGTAACAGAATCTGATCGGCTTCCGTGCCTGTGGCGAGTGCGACGATGGAATCCCATGCTTGCTCGGCACCCATGCGGCGAATGACAGGGCCGGGGAAGCGATAGGTTTTCGGATTTTCTGGGGGCTTGCTAGCCATGCGCTGGTAGGCGGTGGTGTGAAATAAGATGCGTTGGAATTCGCGTAGATCGAACTTCGCTTGCTTCATGTAGGTGCTCAGTTGTGCGAGAAGTTCCGGATTGCTAGCTTCTTTCGGGTCGTCGATGTCCGATACGGGTTCTTGCACCGCGATACCGAAAACTTTTTTCCAGATGCGATTGGCAATGGCCGTGGCAAAGCGTGGATTTTCTGGATGAACCATCCAGTCGGCAAATTGATTGCGCAACTGCTGTGAGCTTGAAGCATTGATTTGATAAGCCGGATTGTCAGCTGTGGTATCGCTCCAACGAATCAATGTCGGCTTGGTTTGTTCGCCAGGTGTAGCGTCTTTGTATTTGTAGTCTAACGGAAACGTCAGCTTGTTTTTGGTGAGATCGACGAGATTGTAGGCATTCGAAGCTAGAACTTTCGTGACAAGTCCTTTGTTGACGTCAGCTAATTCTTCGGAGCGGAGCAGTCGGCGCGTTTGCCTATAAACATCTTGATGAAAGCCGTCGGTAGCGCCAAAAAACGATGCCATGCTGTAGAAGTCATGCTGCGACCATTCCGCAAAAGGATGATCGTGACATTGGGCGCAGGAGACATTGGCACCGAGGAAGGTGGTAAGCAGATTGGAAATGCCATCGAGCGGCATCTGGGCATCGCGCAGGAGGAAACCGGCTGCACCGTTTTCATTGAGCTTGCCATCGGCAGTCAACATCTGGCGAACCATGGTATCCCACGTGGCATTCATGGCGATTTGATTTTTGAGCCAATCTTCGTATAAAAAGGATTTGGCACCCTTGCCATAGTCGTCCTTGACGCGGAGCATGTCAGCGAGCCAGTTGTACATGTGCATGGTGTATCCTGGCGAGTTTAGCAGTCGATTGATCAAAAGAGAGCGCTTGTTCTGAGCTCGGTCGGCAAGGAACGCTTCGGCTTCCTCTTGGGTGGGAATTCGGCCAATGCTATCGAGATAAATGCGGCGCAAGAATAAGGCATCCGGCGTTGAGGGATTGGCTTTAACCGAGCTTGCTACGAGAGCGTCATTGATGGTTTTATCGAGACGGGCAGCAGCTTTATCGATGATGAGTTGATTCATCGGCGGGCGCGGTTGCGCCTTGAGGCACGCTTCTGCAAACTTCTGATCCTCGGTACTGATGCGCGATAGGGGAAAACGTGCGGTGCTTTGGTCTTTTTTTTCTACGGTAACGATGCCATTTTGCAGGGCTTTAAATTTCGCCTCGAGTTTTTCCCCGCTGGTAGCTGTCCACGTATGGAGGGCTGTGGAGTCAAAGCTGGGGGAGTCGGGAGGTAGAACCTTTTGTTCCGGCTGATACTTTTTGTTACGACCCTTGCCTTTGGTTTTGCCTTCTGGAACTGCGAGGACAACCATGGTCAGGCAGCCAAGAATGAGGCCAATTTGAGAAAAAGTAGGTTTCATAAAAAAGATTGATGGCAAGTGAAACGTTCGAACAACAGAATAGTTGCGAGATTTCTGCCAATTTTTCAGCCTCAGGGCGAGCTGCACCCTCTCCCTAGGCAATAGGGTTTCTTGCCCAAGCAGATAAGGATCGATAGACTTTACAAGATATTCCGTAGTCATTTCCTGCCATGAAATCATTTCGTTCTTTTCCGCAAATCATCCTGCCTTGTGCGCTGCTGGGCGTTGTCCTATTTGCCAATCCCAAGACATCCCAATGGACCAAGCAGCTCATTAGTAGTGATTTTGTCACCGAAGGAATTGCGGTGAACGATATCAATGGCGATAAGCTGCCGGATGTCGTCGCTGGCCATCTTATTTACTTAGGCCCAGATTTCAGCAAGGCCGCCGCTTTTCGTGCCGGGCAAATTTACCCCATCGGCGAGTATGCGAAAAACTCTTTCATCACCTTCAGTGAGGACGTGAATGAAGATCGCTTGCAAGACATCATCATGGTCGGTTGGCCTGGTAAGGAGATCACTCTCTATCTCAATCCCGGAGAGACATCGAAAGAATGGTCGGCACATCGCATCATCGTTGAGGCGGCGACAGAAAGTCCCATTTGGATCGATCTCACGGGCGATGGCAAAAAGGAAATCGTTTGTATGAAGCAAGGATGTTTTGGCTACTACACAGCCGATTGGTCTGCCGTTACCAAACCTTGGAGTTGGAATGCGATTTCTGAAAAGCGCTCCAATACGCCTTACGCTCACGGGCTCGGTGCGGGTGATCTGAATGGCGATGGCAAGCCCGACATTATCGAAAAAGATGGTTGGTACGAACAGCCCGCTTCACTGCCCGGTACATGGACGTGGCATGAACTCTCCCAAAAATGCAAAGGCGGTTCACAAATGCTGGTGTCGGACTTTGACCTCGATGGTGACAACGACATCGTAACAAGTTTGGATGGTCACGGCTACGGCCTCGGTTGGTATGAAAACCTCGGTAAGGATCAACAGTGTAAGATGCTTTATCATGAAATCCTGCCAGCTGATCCAGCAAAAAAAGGCATCGATGGTTTGCAATTTAGCCAACTCCATGCGCTCGCCTTGGGAGACTTTGACAAAGATGGTCGAATGGACTTCGTCACAGGCAAGCGCTACTGGGCGCACGGGAAGAATGATCCTGGCTCGCTGGATGCTGCCGTGACGGTGATTTTTTACAATCGACTCAACGATGGAAAACTCCAATGGAAGAGCCAAGTGATCGAAAACGACGGCGGTGTTGGCTGCGACGTGCTCGCCACCGATGTCAATCAAGACGGCAAGCTTGATGTGGCTGTCGGCAGCAAGAAGGGCATTTTTGTGATCAAACAATGAGTTGCGTGGCACATCTACCAGCACCGGTCGAATGGATCCTCGATGCAATGGTGATGAAGGTGGAGCCATGTTAACCTGCGACGAGTGCGGGTCAAATGCGTTGCCGTTTGCAGACTTTCCATCCTTTTGAATGTCTGCTACTCAATCGCTTACTGAATTTGTAGAGGATGAAGCGGCGTTATATGAAATGGCAGATGTGGTGGCTCACATTATTGCTTGGTGCGTTACCGGGGCTGGCACGTGAGTTGCCGAGAGCAGCAAAGCAGGTGGGGGTATCATGCGCCTTCTTTGGCAATGTCCCCGCTCTCACATGGCACACGGGGATCGACATTTCTCAAGCCACCGAATTCGTACGGCCGATCTATGCACTGCATCGCGGCGATTTCAAGTTTTCTCAATCGTTTCATAAAATGAAATTCTATGAACTCTTCAGCATCCCTTATACATCCAGTGAAGTGATTCATGCCGATCTCCCAAAAGAAGAACTCTTACGTAACGTCGAGAAATTGATCATCGAGGTCTTTGATCCGGGTTTAAAAAAAGGACATGTGTATTCGTTGCGCTCCCGTGGCGTTTTTGGCGGACCTCACAACACCTTGTTGCTTGCGAAAAATGGCGAGAACTATCAAGTGCATGATCCATTTTTGGGAACAATTGCGCCCATGACTCGTGCCGAATTGGCTGCAAAAATCCTCATTGCTACCTCCAAGACGAAAAACGATCCTCAACCACGATATCTGACGGATTATCTGACGATTTCTGCCTGCTCGGATTCAATCAAGCAAATCAAACTGTTGAGTCAAATGCCGAATTCTCTGGAAATCCATCTAACAGAATCGCAACGCAAGAGCCTTCAACAAGGCTTACGCACTTCAGAGCCGATGCCAGAAAATCATGACTTCAAGCTGTTGATGAAACATTTTCCTGCACTTGATTTCGCGATGGTTCCCTCGAACGAAAATCGCGACACTTGGGTCAGCGCGATCAATCCGAACCTTAAGCACGACAAATTGGGGGGCTTGATCCGCCTCGCGCAGTTCCATTTGAATGTTTGGCAACTCGGTCATCGAGACTGTCTTTCCGTGCTTTTCCTCAATGGCTCACCCCACGCATTCGTTGGGTATCGCCAATCGGCGGAGGGTCTGATTTTGCTCTTCGACAATGGCATTGTGACAACAGGATATGGCATCGGCGAGGTGTTGACGCGGCTCAGCACACACGCTCCCGTTCATGCGACCATCCGAGTGAAGCAACAAAAAACTCCCACGCAGTAAATGTGGGGGGCAACCTTCTGGGGATAAGCTTAAGTTCAGAAAAGATGGACTCCGTGCTTCGAGGCTGCGGTTCTGTGATCCACTTCCCAGTAAACGTTCTTGGTGATGTCATCCAAGGTCGGGCAAGGCGATGCGTCGGCGAAATGCACGGCATCCATTGCTTCGGATTTGGCTTCTTCTGCCAAAGCTTCGATTTCACCCATGGTAATCGCTCCTTCATTGATGAGCTGCGTTTGTAAAAAAACTAAGGGGTCGCGATGTTCCCTGTGCCATTCGATTTCTTCAGGCGTGCGATACCTTTTGGCATTCGCGTCAGCGACGTGGAATCCGTAATAGCGATAGGTGCTGACTTCTAACAAAAATGGTTTCTGACCGCTTCCGACTTTTTCGGCGGCAGTAGCGATGTGATGATACAGAGTCGGCAAGTCGTGCCCTTCTTCTACAAGCTGCCATTCCATATCGTAGGCTTCGGCTCGGCGAGCGAGACAATCACGATACGCCGAACTTCTCTGCTGGCTCGTGCCCATCGCGTACTGGTTGTTTTCGATTAAGAAAAGTACTGGCAGACCGAACAATTGACTGAGGTTGAGTGTTTCATGAAAGACACCTTGATTGACCGATCCTTCGCCCAGCATACAAAACGCCATTCCTCCTGTGTTGTGATATTTCATCTGAAACGCCAAGCCGGCCGCGATGGGTGTTTGCGCAGCGCAGGTCGGCTGGATGCCCCAGAAATGCCTAGCGGGATGATGAAGCCCGAAGTTTCCTGATTTCCCGCCATTGCTCCCCGTTGCTTTGCCAAATAACTCGGCCATGATCTCTCTCATGCTCAACCCAGAAGCCAAAGCATGGTGAATGCCGCGGGCGCCGCTGATGCTATGATCCGCTGGCTTCATCGCCATACGAACAGCGACCGCCACGGCTTCTTGGCCTATCGACATAACGAACCAGCCACCCATTCTGCCGGCATTGTAATATTTCAGCCCATGTTGCTCAAATGTACGGATTCGCCGCATCAGGCGAAAGGCTTCGAGCTTTTCTTCAGCAGATAATGCAGGCACGAGCACAGCACAGCAGAAAGCATCTGATAGGGGAAGGGGAATCGATCATCTTGAACTCTAACATTCCGCAAATCATCACGCGATGCAGCATCGAAAGTTTCCTCAAGCTGTTGACATTTAGCGGACAAAATACTCCCAGAGTTTCAGCTAGTGCGAGGAGGTACTGGAGGAGCGGTAGGCTCTGTTGTGGTAGGGTTTTCGGCTGGGGAAACTGGGTCAATGAGGTCGGTTTCCTCGGCTTCGGGTTTGGTGGGGGAATAATAGACGGCATCACCTACTTCAAGAGTGCCCGATTCGACATCGGCGGCGAGATAGGGGCCTAATTTCTCTCCTGAGACGATCAGGCAGGCACTACGACCTTCAGCGGAGGATCGCAGTTCTGTGCCGTCTTCATACTTCCACACTCCATAATATTCGATGAGGACGAAGTTCTTTTTGCTGGGTTTCGACATCACGCGACCGACCAGATTGGGTGGCTCGATCGGTTTTTCCTTGTTCTCTGGCTTTTTGTCGGTAGCGCAGCCTGAAAGGATCAGGCTTACGCAGGACAGTGTCGCCAGAAGTCGAGGATTCATGAAGAGCTACTTCACAGAAGCGAGGTAACGAGCTTCTCGAGTTTGACGATGTCGGCAGAAAACTTGCGAATTCCATCGGCGGTTTTTTCGACGGCCATGGGATCTTCGTTGTAGAGGAAGCGGAAGGATTTCTCGCAAAGCGAAATTTTTTCTGTGGTGCAGGCTGCTGCGGATTCGGCATCCAGGCGGCGTGGCAGTTCCGTTTCGTTCGCTTGAAGCTCTTTCAGCAACGATGGGGCGATGGTGAGCAAATCGCAACCAGCGAGTGCTTGGATCTCGCCGATGTTGCGGAAGGACGCGCCCATGACTTCGGTTTTGTAGCCGTATTTTTTGTAATAATTGTAAATGGCTTTGACGGAGATGACGCCGGGATCTTCATCGCCGAAGTATTCCTTGCCAGTAGTGGCCTTGTAGTAGTCGAGAATACGTCCCACGAAAGGGGAAATGAGTTGCACACCAGCTTCGGCGCAGGCGACGGCTTGGGCAAAGGAGAAGAGCAGTGTGAGATTGCAGCGGATGCCGTCTTTCTCGAGGATTTCTGCGGCTTTGATGCCTTCCCAAGTGGAGGCGATCTTGATGAGGATGCGCTCGCGTCCGTGGCCTTCTTTTTCGTAAGCAGCAATCAATTCGTAGGCTTTGGCTACGGTGCTTTCGGTGTCGAAGGAAAGGCGCGCATCAACCTCGGTCGAGACACGGCCAGGGACGATTTTGAGAATTTCCAAACCAAAGAGAATGAGGATGCGATCGAGAATGGCGTTGAGTTTGGCTTGGCCCGTAAGCGGGCTATCGGCGTATTCGGCGATGGCTTTTTCCACCAAGTGGCGGTATTCGGGCTTTTCAGCGGCCTGAAGGATGAGGGAAGGATTGGTCGTTGCATCCTGGGGCTGGTAGGCTTTCATGGAGGCAAAGTCTCCAGTATCGGCGACGACGACAGTGTATTGCTTGAGTTGATCGAGTTGGTTCATGAGGATTGTTGGTAAAAAGTGGCGAAATGGGGTGGAATCAGCTGGTGACACGCATGGGCATGATGACGTAGAGGAAGGAGCCGTCGATGCGGATGACTCCAGGGCTCATTTCATCGATGAGATCTAGGTAAATGGTTTCGGTCTCAAGGTTGCGAAGCGGTGCCATGAGGAATTCTGGGTTGTATGCGACTTGGATGTCTTTGGCGTCGAATTTGACAAGCATGTCCTCGCGAGCTTCGCCGACATCAGGGGTGTTAGCGGAAATTTCCAGCTTGTTGTCGCTGAACATGAGCTTGACGGAGCTGGCTTTATCCGAGGAGAGCAAGGAGACGCGTTTTACGGTCTCGAGCATGGCCTCGCGAGGGATTTCAACGCGCTCGTTGGTTTCGCTAGGGATGACTTGACGGTAGTTGGGGTAGTTGCCCTCGATGAGTTTGCTGACGAGCACGGTATCACCGATGGAGAAGTACACTTGGCTATCGCTCAAACGCATGGTGAGGTCGCCTTCGGTGCTGACGAGGCGCTGCACTTCTTGCACCGCCTTGGTGGGGATGATGATGTCGGCTTCGTGGGAGGCGGGGAATTCTAAATCGCTTTCTGCCATGGCGAGGCGGCGGCCATCGGTGGCGACGAGGGTCATTTTCCCGTCGCGGAAGGAGGTATAAATGCCGTTGAGCACGTAGCGTGTTTCATCGGTGCTAATGGCGTATGAGGTTTTGCGAAGGCCATCGCGTAAGTCGTTTTGAGGGATTTTGAACTCTTTAGCCGATGCGAAATCAGGGAAAGGAGGGAATTCAGCTTCGCTAAGTCCATTGATTTTGAAAGTGGCGGCACCGCAGCGAATGGTGGCGATGTTTTTGCCATCGACGCTGATATCGACTTCGCTAGCTGGAAGCTCGCGGACGATGGTAACAAACTTCTTGGCGGGCAGCGTAGTGGCACCTTCTTTGTCGATATTGGCCAAGACTGAGCCAGTAATGCCGACATCGAGGTCGGTGGTGGTCAGGTGCAAACGATCTCCTTTGGCAACAAGAAGCACGTTGGAAAGAATCGGCAGAGTGGTGCGGCTGCTGACAACGTGTTGAACTTTTTGCAATCCTTCGAGGAGTGCTTCTTTGGAGATACGAAATTTCATGATGGTTTGAGGTGGGCTGGATACGATATATTTTTGCTTTTGACAAGCGTGCATTGAGGAATGGAGGCATATTTTTTGCTACAACCACTGCGGATGGCATGCTTGACGTCAACTGCCACTAAATCTAGTGTTGCGCGGATCATGGAGGAATATGGAAAAACGTAGTATCTTTACCCCTGCCGTAGCGTATCGCTTCGCGGGTATCGCCGAAGATATGCAGCACTTGGATCAATTGCTCGCTGAAGTTCGCCAGTTGGTGGCGTGGCCTAGAGCAGGTGATTCTGTGACCTTATGCAATCTTGCATGTGGTAGAGCAGATGAAACGGGGGTGCTGTGGAAGCATTTTTTTGCGCCTCATCAGCGCGCTTGGTATCACGCTTGTGATCTGCGGCATGCCGAAATCAATGAAGCTCGCCAACGTTGGCAATCGCCGATGGGATGTGATTGGCAGATTGAATTTCGCGCTGCAGATGCATCGCTGACGCCATCCCTACCAAGTGGCGGTATTGCCGATGTGGTTTTCATTCGGCATCAAAATTTCTGGGACGCACCTGCGGTGTGGGATCGGATCTTCCGTAACGCGCTACGTTTGCTTGGTGAGCAGGGGCGATTGTTGATTACCTCGTATTTTGAGCGGGAACACGAATTGGCTAAGGCGTGTTTGCTGTCGCTAGGCGCGGAGTTGTTGGCCGATGTGCCAAACCGTAGTGCCCGGGTTTTGCCCGATGCGCCGGGTAAGGCGGTGGATCGCCGCATCGCAGTTTTCGCCCGCGAAAAAGGATGCAGCATTACCCCGAATTCCGAATCATTCCTTGCCTAACAGAAATGCGAGGAGATCCTTGAGTTCGTCTTCGTTAAGGCGATTGATCAAAGCTGGTGGCATTGGGGAAATCGGCGAATCGCGAATTTCCTTAACATCACTGCGTGGAATTTCGAATACCTGAGTGAGATCGAAGGCGTTAGCGGCCAAGCGGAGTTTGCCATCTTTTTCCTCTAAGAATTTTGCTATCGTGGAGGAGCCATCATTTTTGACAATTTCTTGCATGGCATATTGATCAGAAACGACGTTTCCTGGCTCGATGATGGCCTCTGCGACATCGCGTAAGGAAAATCGTCCGCCTAGCGAATTCAACTGAGGCCCGGCGCTGCCGCCCTGATTGCCGATGACGTGACAGGCGGAGCAGAGGCAAGCATCGAGCATGCGGCGGCCGTTTTCTTTATTTCGCCCTGCGAGTTGGCCTTCCCATTTTTCCAAATCCTTGACTGTCCAGTTCCGTCCTGGGCCCTTAGGCTGTGGGAGGTTTTGGAATTTGTCGGCTTTTTTCATCAAGGATTGATTGGGGAAAATCGCGCGCTCTTCTGCCGTTGCGTTGAGCAGGCTGTCATCGCGGATTCCTTGGAGATAGCCGATGTAACTTTCGCCGCCGCTGCGTGTGGCGGCTGTGCCAATCCAGCCAAGATAGCGTTCGCGTTGACCTGGCAGCCATGGGCCACGAACGACGCGCAAGCAATAGGCATACAATGTGTTTTCGACAGGCGGGTAATTGGCTAGCATGCTTGTCACCGCGCTGCCGTAGCGTGCGTTACGCGATGCGAGCTCCGCCCAATCTGGCACCTTGGCGGTGGTGGTGGAATCCATGAGGTTGAGCGTGCGAGCCACGATCCCGGGCGCTTGAATGCGTGAGAGTAGCAAGCACAATTCGCGATTCAATGCTGCATCTTTCGCAGGAAATTGGGCATCGACTTTGTTCAAAATCATCTGCCGCTCCTTTTCACTGGGCTCACCGAGGCGAATGATCGCTAAACCTGCAGCGCGCAACCAATTGAGCTTTTGAGCTTCGTTTAAGGTGGACCAATCGCACTTCTCTAGGGCACCCCATGCTTCCGCTTTTTGCGGAGTGGCGTTCAAACGGCTCAACGCCATGGATGCGTGAATCAAGCGCCAAGGATTTTTTTCTGCTGGCAATTTCGCAATCCATGTAGCGATGGGTTGTTTTTCCAGAGCAAGACGTGCGCTATAGCGGAATGTGCGATCTGGGGATTCCAGCGTTTCCCAAATCGCGTCGATGTTGGCACCGGTGGGATCTGAAGTCCATGCTTCCAATTGCCGGCGGCCAGAAGCACTACGGCTGATGGGCTTTGCTGAGACACTCGCCGTGCTTTCCTTGCCGATGTAGCTCAGACGCCACATTGCCGATTGAGTTTTTCTTCCTCCCGTGAGGAACATCATGGATCCGTCATGGCCGATGATCGCATCGGTGAGCGGCAGTCCAGCCCCTGCCACGACTTCCTCAAGCTCACCCGTGTAGCCAGAGCCGTCCTCTTTCAAATGAATCGCATACAAGGTGGCAAAGGTCCAATCCAGAGCATAAATCGCGCGTTGGTATTTTTCTGGAAATTTCGCGCCTTTCCCTGAAAGCAAGCCGGTAGGGCAACCAGGGCCGATGTCCACAACGGAGCCAAGGCTGTCTTCATAATAGGCAGGCCATTTTCCTGATCCGTTACGCCATCCAAATTCGCTGCCGGCGACGCAATGATTGATGCGAGTAGGGCGATACCATGGAGTGCCAAAATCCCATTCCATATCGGCATCGTAGGCAAACAGTTCGCCCTCCAAATTGAAGGCGATGTCAAAGGCATTGCGGAAGCCGATGCTAACCATTTCCCAGTTGCTGCCATCGGGGCGAAACCGCGCGATGTAGCCACCGGGTGCCATGCGAGTCGTTGCGTGTCCACGAGGATCTGGCTTACGGGGAACCAATTGATCTTCCTGCCATGTGGTAGCGGGCATGCTTTTATCGAACTCAATCGGGTTGGTATGATTTCCTGCGATAAAATAAATCCACTCCCCATCAGGAGAAGGAACTAACGAATGAGGGCCATGTTCGCTTCTTCCATCAGCTTTCTTAAGAAGTTGAGGGGTTCCCCACACTCCTTGATTCAATTCCACCTTATAGACCCCGGGAACACCACCGATGTTCTCATTGACCACGACATACAAAGCATTCTTGTGCCATAGCAAGCCATGTGCTCCCGCCATTTTTACGCCTGCCAATTCGACTTGGATGGGGGCTTTCTCATCGACTTTGACACGGTAAATATCACCATATTGGTCTGCGCAGTAATACGCGCCATCATGACTCGGCGTGATGGCCACCCAGCTGCCCTGAGCGGAGGGAACATCGTAGATTTTCTCCAAGGAAAAACCAGGTGCGATCTTGTAGGTTGCTGGCGCAGTTGCGGCAGCCTTCGTGACCTTTCCTGCCTTATGATTGATCACCATGCCCCATGGTGCTTGGCCCATGGCAGCAACACTTGCGGCTGCGGGCCATGCTTTCGCATCAAATTCAGGCTTCATCCAGCCTTCGGGTTGGCTCTCGCTAACACTCCAGTTCTTATCGGTCAGCAGTTTGGCCGCGCGGCCTGATTTCATTGTCATGGTTAGTGCGCCAGCAAATCCGCCTGGGCCATCGACATTCACGGCTTCGACGCTGATGACATTCGAGGATCCCAGCTTTAGTTTGCCGGAAATATCAACGATGCCAGCTTTTTGCCAATCCTGTTGCTGATGAATCAATTGCCCGTTGAGCCAAACTTTGTGAGAGTTATCCGCAGTGCTCGCCCACTCTGCCTTGCTTACATCTGCTGGAACTTCAAACGAGCGCCGAAATGCCACGGTTTGATTATTTTTTGCGGAGGCATGGCTCCAAATCCAATGGATGTCTTGTCCACGCGCAGCCATGGTGCATGCCAAGACAAGGAGCCAGCTATAAATGTTTTGAAGTGCCATGGCGCTCCATTACGTCGAAGAAGATTGCGATATTTCATCGAATTTTATTATCGAATGACGCAGTCACGCTGCGGACTTGGCAGATTTTTCTTGTCGATTCCATAACGTTGCTTTTAGCCTGCATGAGTCTTCTGTGTAAGCGATTCAAAATATTCGATCATCTCCATATCCAATGAAAACCATTCAAAACGCTAGCTTTGCCGTTGTTTCCGCTATGTTTCTCACGCTTGTGGGAATTCGTGCGCAAGACAAACCAGCCAACGACGCTCCGCAAGCGGAGGAGTCCAAGGAAGTCGTAAGTCCGGAGGAGCAAAAGTACATCGACATGCTGAGCAACATCAACTGGGAGAAAAGCTCAGAAGGAAAAGTCGGCACGTATGCCACCATCAAAATCCCCGAAGAATATCTTTATACCGGCGGACCTGGCACCATCACGTTGCTCGAACACAATGGCAATCTCACAAGTGGGGATGAACTCGGATACATCACACCGAAAGACTTTTCTTGGTTTGCAGTTTTTGAGTTTGAGAATTGTGGCTACGTGAAGGACGATGAAAAGAATGCCCTCGATGCTGATAAAATTATGGAGCAAATGCAAGAAGGTCAGGAACAAGCCAACAAGCAGTTGAAAAAAATGGGAATGCCAGAGCTACAGTTGCTCGGTTGGCACACACCACCATTCTACAATCCAGAAACAAAAAATTTGGAGTGGGCCATTCGTTTGCGTGGTGAAGATGGTACGGAATCCATCAATTATAAAACAAAACTGCTGGGTCGCCGGGGCGTTATGGATGTTGTCTTGGTCTGCGACGAAAGTCAGATGGCAACGGTGGTTCCAGAATACCAAAAACTCATCGCAGGATATCAATTTGTGAGCGATCAAAGCTATGCGGCATTCACCAAAGGTGATAAAATCGCCGAGTATGGTCTGACAGGGCTAATTGTCGGCGGCGGCCTACTCGCCGCGGCCAAATCTGGCTTGTTGGTCAAGCTGTGGAAGCCCATCGCTGCTGGTGTCGTCATCCTTTTTGCCGCCATCAAGCGCCTGTTAGGCCGCAAGACACAAGCCTAACAGATGTCTGCCTTTGCCGAGTTTTGTTGCGTTGCTCTCGCCTTGTTGATTTGGGAATCCTTAATGTGGCTCCCTCTGCGCTCGGTTCCGCTGGTTTTCTCGCGCAAGAAGCATACGATTCTCATCAAAATCCGTCGCGTGGACCGATGGTTTGCAACCAAACGGCGCGGCGCTGTGTTTCTTTCTTGGCTGCCGGGCTCTTGTTCAGTTCTGCCCTGCCAGGCAATTCCGCTGCTGGTCGATTCTCAAAATCGTTGGCTGCTGCATCACGACGACGGTCAATACGCTCGCATCCCCGCTCCGACATGGGAGCAAATCCGCTGGCAACATGCCACATTGCAGGTCGGTAGCGAGCGAGTGACTCTCACCAGTGGTCGATGCCTCGAAGCTCTTTGGCGGGGCAAAAACGCAGGTCTTTCTCCCGCCGACGCGTTGCGAGTCGCATGGCGGGAGTCGCTCTCGATGCCTCGCGCTGCTGCCGATGAAAAAAAATGGCGCGTGCTAGCTTCGCCATTGGTCTGGATGCAGCCGATCTTGCTGCTGATATTTGTGAGTGGTCTTTTTGGGTATTGGGAGCAACGCGAGCAATTTCCTTTGATGATTTTTTTGGCGAGTGTGTTTTTGCTCATGATCATGATCGCCACACGCGTGATGTGGTTCGCAAAAAAAATCGATCCATCCTGTCGCGGCGCGATCGTTCAGGATGCTTTGCTCTGTTGCATCGTGCCATTTCACGCCATGCGCGCCGCGGAAGCTGTAGCACTTCCGTTTATGGGGCGCCTTCACCCTATGGCATTGCTTTTTCGCTATGCGCCCGACCATCCTTGGCTCGCGCAACAATTGCGCAGCATTTCTCATCCACGACCTGGGAAAGCAGAAGACGAGATTCTTTTCGAGGCCATGGCACCGCTCTTGCAGCCTGCGATGCAAAAGCGTGGCTTGCAATGGAGCGACTTTGATCAAGCTCCAGCTGCCCGCGAGCCAGAAGAAGTCAGTTACTGCCCGCGTTGCCATGCATTGTACCTCGCCGGCCATACCACTTGCCGAGAATGCAACAACTATTCTTTGCGCCTTCTCCCGTAAGAACTCGCATGGTCTCGATGCAATGTTTTTCATACCTCTTTAGTATTCTTTTTCAGCTCAGTCAGCCTTTTTCCCTGATAATATAAAGCATTTTAGACCCTTTCGAACGCTGGTTTGACTTTCGGTGTTGCCTTCTGCTTGGTTCTTGCCGGATGACTTCAGAGGCCATAGAGAGAATCGACGGAACAAAAAAACGCTTACTCGAAGCGATGGAGAACTTGGTTTTGGAGCGTGGCTTCGATGCCGTATCAGTGCGAGACATTACCGGAGTAGCGAAAGCGAATGTAGCAGCGGTCAACTACCATTTTGGCAGTCGCGAAGGTCTCGTACAAGCCCTGGTTGAGCAACGTCTCCGCCCTCTAGTAATGCTACGACAAGAAGAGCTCGCTACGGTGGAAAAAATCACAGACATCGAGCATTTGTTGGGTATATGGTTGATGCCGATGCTGACAATTCAGCAACAAATGAAAGAAGACGAGATCCGCTATTGCCGGGTCATGGGGCGATGTTTGGAAATGGCGCATGCCTTGCCATCGGCCGCCGTTGTTCAAGAAATGCGCAAGGTGGACGACGCTTACCTCGAAAAAATGATGCCCATGCTGCCGTCCGATGATGTGACCACAGTACGATGGAAATTCCGCTCCTGTTTAGGCACCTTGACCTATGTTCTGGTGCATGGTCACCAAATGATGCCAGATTTTTCACTACAAGCGCATATCGACTTGCTGAAAACAACCGTGTTTTCATCGATGGGGCGAGTCCCTTCCGCGCCGCATATTCCCCTCATCGAAGCACTGCCATCGGTTCCGCTAGTTCCCGTCAGTCCCGAGCCTCCGCTGATTCCAGAGGAGCAAGAAGCATCGGCTTTGCCAGAAGATGATGGCTACGGTGGGAAATTTCTTTTCTGAAAAATCATAGCAAAGCGCTGTCAAGTCAATTAACGCTAAAACATAAAAAAGAACGAACAAAAAAAACCAAGATTTCTTTCTTGTCGTTCGTTAAAAAATACGTGAACACTTTCACGCACACTTGAAATCTAGAAAAATCGTATGATAGAAAAACTCGTCAATCGTCGTAGCAAAATGCTTGCAGCCGTTCTCACATTCACCTTGGCTTCGATGCCAGCATTGATGGCTGAGGAAACAACCAAGGCAAAGAAAAGCTTCCTTCAAGTTTGGGTCATCGACGGAGGCCCGACCATGCTTTTCATCGGAGCTGCTATTTTGGCCTTCATCATCCTGCTGGCTTTCAACTTCATGAACCTCACCAAGGCGAAATACTGCCCGGATGACCTCAAAATGGCGCTCATGGATCACATGGTCAATGTTCGCGTTCGTTCTGCGATTGAACTTGCTTCATCCCATCCTAGTTACTTGGCTCGTATTGTCGCCTACTCCTTCCCGAACATCGACGCCACTAGCCCCGAAGACCTTGGTCGCGACAAAGTGGAAGATGCCATGGCAGACTTTGCCAATAACGAAAACCGTAAATCGATGGCATGGATCAACTACATTTCTCTTTGCGCACAGGCATCGCCGATGCTTGGTCTGCTCGGAACCGTTCTTGGAATGGTGGGCGCCTTTGCAACTCTCGGTGAAACGGGATCTGCTGACCCTGCTCAGCTTGCGGGTGACATTTCCGTAGCTCTGCTCACGACCCTTTGGGGACTGATCAATGCGATTCCTTGCATCGCCATGTTCTTCTTCTTCAAAAATAAACTCGCTGCACTCAACGCTGATACCATAAGAGCGGTCGAAGAAATGATCAATGCTGCCACTGCTACCGTGAATGCAGACACCATTTATGCTAAGATTCCAGAAGGCATCGCCGTTTAATCTATATCTCACGTTGCGGCTCTTGTGGAAAGAGCCGCATTGGTGAGAAAAATTCCCACAATCTAGTATTATATGTCATCAAAACTACGGAAAGCAGGAGCTGGCGACGGCGATGAATGCAACTTGGATATGTCTCCGATGATCGACATGGTGTTCCTCTTGTTGATTTTCTTTGTTGTCAACTCCTCTGCAATTGTTGTTAGGCAGGACGCGCAAGTTGTTCCTCCTGTCGCCGATAAAGGCAAAAAGCAAGAAGAGATTAATGGGCGGATCGTCATCAACGTCTTTCAAGATGGCACCTTTAAGGATGAGATGGGAGAAGCGTTGCTTTCCGACGAAGACATCACTGAACATGTGAAAACCAAAAAGGAAGCCAATGATCTTAAGAGCTATACTTCCAAACTTCACCTTCGCGGCGATAAAGATGCTGTTTTCAAACATTCCCGTAAGGTCATCGCCGCTTCAGCAAAAGCTGGTGTGATTCAAGTGATGTTCGCCACCTACGTAACTGATAAATAATTTTTACCCTACAAAACCATGGCTCGCCATCGCAAACATGATAACGAACCGGAACCAGATCCGACCTTGGATATTTCTTCTTTGATCGACGTGTGTTTCCTACTGCTGATTTACTTCCTAGTGGCGACCACGCTTCAGAAAAAGGAAGTTGATGTGCCTCTTGCGCTTCCCTCTGCCGCGCCCAGCGATGCGCAAATGCCGGACATCGATCCGCTATTCATCAAACTGGATGCCAACGGAGCAGTGTTCACCGGTGCTGGTAGCAGCCAAATGATGTTGGATACAGACGCATCTGTCAGACAGCTTCCGCAACTCGAGCAACAGTTGAACATCTACGTAGCTGGTGCTAATTCTGGCGGCAAAAAACCTTTGGTGCAACTTTGGGTCGATGGAGCTGCCAATCAGCAGCGTGTGATGGACGTGTTGAATGCACTGGTTGGTGCAGGCATTAGCTCCGTTACCTTCACTGACCTGGTTGATTGATCGACCATTCACGCGATGTGATGGTTTTTTTCAAGGGAAATCTTGCGTTTTCCTGAAACTCGGCATGTTTACTCAATCGAACTACAAACCTTCTACTCCTGCAATCTTATGAAATTGAACCCCAAAACTTTATCGTTTCTCTCAGGCATTTGTGCTCTGATGCTCGCAGTCGCTCCCCACAATGCAAACGCCCAGGGAACGGACTTAAACCAATTGGTCAATTCTTCCCTCGTGATGATGGAAGGTGGCAAATGGAGCGATGCGCTTCAGCTTTTAGAGAAAGCTACGGCATTGCCTAACGCAAAGCTGATCTATGGTTCCAGATTTGGTGTGATTTGGTATCGCAAAGGCATCTGCTTTAGCAAGTTGGCGAAGTACGATGATGCGATCAAATGCTATCAAACCTGCTATCGCGAGTATGCTCCCGACCAAGATGGTGGCGGCAATGTTTATCACAAACTCGCCTTGCTAAAGTGGGGCGAAGCGGCGCAAGCAGCAGAACAATACGAAGAAGCAATTCGCCAATACAAAGCATTCATTACCGAGCGCAGCAAGGAGCGCGGAAAAGATCCCTATTCCCGGGGCGGCTACTACATCAATCTTGCGATTTGTCATTTCAAGCTAGGTAAGCTGAAGGAAGGTGTAGAGAACCTAGAAATTGCCATCAAAAATCGTGATGTTTTTCCGACACCTGACGCAGGTATCGCGGCTGGCTTCCAAGGTTTTGTGGGTGCGGTCATTGAAAAACGTAATGAGCAAGCACTGTTGGATTTCCTGACCAAAAACCGTTCCGATATTACCATTGAGCCGTTTGAAATGGCGGAATACAATTCGCTCTACCTCAAGCTCGCGCACAATGCATACACAGCGCAAATGGAGCGTGCGGCCATTGCTCTCTATCAAATGGTTTCGAATTATGATGTGACCATCGAGGATCTGCAGGTTCGTCTTGCCTCCTTGGGTAGTCGCAAAGGTGTGGCCGATGGCTCACGCACAATCGTTGCGGAAAAGCTCAAAACGAGTGAAGCGAACTTGAAGAAAATGCAACAGGAAAACAAATTTCCTGAATGCACTCAGTTGCTATCCATGGCTTACATCCATGAAACCAATGGTAATCCTCGGGGTGCTTACGCCGCTTATGAAATCATCGAGCAGATGTTTCCGAAGCACCCCAAGCGCGAAAGCAATCTCTTCCAACTCGTCCGCACCAGTTCGGTGATTGGCGAGGTGATGACTACCGAGAAATACGGTCAAATTTTCCTCAATACCTATCCTGACTCCGAGCACGTTCCCGCAGTTCAGCGCATGATGTTGACCTCGTTGTTTTTCGAGGGAGAATACAAAAAGTGCATCGAAGTAGCCTCGGTAGTCATCGAAAAAGTGGCGAAAGGCAGCGAACAACATGACATGTGTTTGCATGTTCTGGGAGGTTCTTATTACTATGACGGTCAATACGAACTGGCTCTACCCTACCTGGATCAACATGCCAGCGAATACAAGACCTCTAAATTCCGTCAAGCTGCCCTGTTCTTCCAAGGATCCAACCTCGTCAAGTTGCAGGAGTTCCAAAAAGGTGCGGTGTTGCTCGATGCGTTCCTGAAGGAATTTCCTGAGCCCGACAAGAATCCGTTCTTGGCTTTTGCCTTGTTTGACCGAGCCAATTGTCATTACGCAGAAAGCGAGTATCAACCAGCCTTGACGGTTCTTAACCGGATTGAAAAAGATTTCCCAACGACCGAAGTCTTGGATTTGACCTTCAACTTGAAAGGCAACGTGTTGCTTTCCGAAAAAGATCCCAAAGGTGCTGAGCAATATTACCTCAAAGGGATCGAAGTCGCGACCAAACGTGGCAATACGATGGTAGCAGGCGAGGCAGTGTATTTCTTGATCGCAATGATCGGTGATAAGGAGAACGGCAAAGACGGCAATCCTGAAATCAAGCGTGCCGTGCCATGGATCGATACCTACTGGAAAGATTATGCCGTTGGTTCACCATACCGATCCCAGGCCGCAGTTGCTGGCATTTATGCCTTGGATTCCGTAGGTCGCGGTGATGAAGGACTTGAACGCATCCGCGATGTGATTGCGGAAATGGCGGGTGATCCCTCCGCTCGTGGCTTGGAAGAGTGCATCAATTCTTACACCGAGTTTTACCTCACCAAGCACTCTGCAGATGAACTCAAGGCGCATTATTACGAATTTCCCAAAATTCAATTCAAAGACGCTGTCGCCCGCGCCTTGCTGCGCATGGCGGTGATCGGAGTCTTCGAAGAAGAACTCAAGAAGGCCAAGGATGAAACTGCAAGAACCAAAGCCGAAGCAAATGTAAAAACGCTGTTTCGCGAGCTGAAGTCCGACTTTGAAGTCAAGCAACTCACAAACTACATCTTGGTGCGCGTTGGTGATTTCATTCGTGAAAAAACGGGTTCTCCGCGCGAAGCTTTGGATTACTATTCTGAGGCCTTGAGTCGCAAAAATGGCGGTTATGAAATGGAAGCAATGTTTGGCCGTGCTGATGTCCTAGCGCGTAGCAATAGCAAAGCAGACATGGATGCTGCGTTGATCGACTTGAAAGCCATTTTTGAAAAGTCGGAAGAAAAGAAACATAAGGAAAAGTCTCTGGCACGAATGGTCGAAGTCTATGCGGCGAAAGGCGATTGGGCTCAAGCCAACGAAGCAGCCAAACGTTTCCTTGCCAAAGAAAACAATTTCAACAGCCCTAGCTTGAGGCCGAGTGTGAGCTTCCTGTTGGCGCAGTCGTATGAGAAAGATGGCAAAATTGCTGATGCGATCTTCAGCTATGCGAGCATTTGGAGCGGAAACTTGCGTGGTTCGATTTCGTTCTCTGCCCCAGCTTGCAAACGTTGGATGGAGCTTCTCAAGGAAAGAAATCAACCTGCTACCGATAAAAATCCTGCGGATCTGCAAGGTGCTTACGACAACGGCTACCTCTATGTTGACTCGACACGGCCCTTGCTAACCAAGATGACGGAAGCCGAAAAGGTTCTCTGGTCAGAGGTCGAAGAATTCGTCAAAGAATTGGAAATCGCTCCTGGTGTCAAATCCAAGGCGCAGCAGAAGAAAGAACGGGAAAACCAATAATTCACGCAACACCAGATTGAAACATTATTTATGAAAACATTACCTCAGATCTTTGTCGCTGCGACCCTGTTGATTTTTTCTTCACCCAAGCTTCATGGCCAAGCTGCCGCTGGCGGGGTGGTCACTTTTACTCCTGGTCAAGCACCAGCGATGTTGATTTATGAAGATGAGCCTGCGGTCACGGTGTATATCGTGAATTCGAATGCCACGACCATTCTTTACAAAACGACGCCTATGGCCTCGGAGAATTCTCCTCAGCTTAAGCTGACCGAAGTTCAGTCGGTCTATCTTTTCGAGCCCAAGCCTTACACTCAGGCAATGGAGCTTTATCAAGCTCGCAAATATGCAGAAGCTATGCCGCTTTTCGCCAAGGTGAGCGAAGATTACAAGTTTACCAAAGCCTTGCCGAATAACTTCTTCCTGCTTGGTGGCTTTTATCAAATGGAATGCATGCGCCGCCTGGGAGATCTCGAGGCGCTATCCAAGGCCGCTGCCGAATATGATAGCCGTGCTCTGACACGTCCGTTGCTGCAACGCCAATTCGAGCTCTACGCCTTATGGGATGCTGTAAGAACGAAATCGTGGGATCGCGTGATTGCCGTAGGTGAAGAGCGTTACAAGGAGCGTCAACCTGGTTACCAGCGTGCACAAATTGCCTTTTGCTTGGGTCAAGCGTACGAGGCACAAAAAAAATCATCCAAGGCTTTGAATGCTTACAATATGGCACTGATCGCAGATGTGGGCGCTACTCATGAGCTTGCAGAGCAGGCTGCTATCGCCGTGATGCGAATTCATTGGGCCGATGAAGCCGTGCAAATGGCGATGAAGAATTGGGGCACAGAGGATGAAGAAAAGAATTCCAGTGGTCGTATCAGTTTAGTCGAAGCTGGTGCGATGGCAGGTCTCTATCAATTTTTTCTTGGAGACGGCAAACCTTTGCCAAGCCAATACAATATTTTGCTAAAATACAAACCAGAAGTGGTGAAACCTGAGCCTGCTGCTGATGAAGCAGCGGAGCCAGAGAAAAAGTAATGATTCGTCGAGTTTCGCTTCTGCCGATGAGCCGATGAACCCGACACTCGAGATGGGTCGCAAGGTGATCCGTATGGAAGCTGAGGCGTTGCTACAGATGTCGCAACGCCTCGATGAGTGTTTCGGCGAGGCCGTGACGCTGATGCGATTCGCTGTAGAGGCGAAGGCGAAAATCGTCGTCGTCGGGGTGGGAAAATCAGGCAATGTGGGCCATAAAATTGTCGCAACCTTGAATTCGACGGGTGCCACGGCTGTCATGCTGCATTCTCAAAACGCCTTGCATGGTGATCTTGGTGTCGTTTCTGAGGGCGATGTGATTTTGGCCTTATCGTATTCCGGTGAAACCGCCGAGTTGTTACTGGTGTTGCCTCATCTCAAACGAGCTTGTTCTGGGCTGATTGCGATCACGGGAAAGTCGGGTTCGACCCTTGCGGAGCATGCTGATGTTGTGCTTGATTCGTCCGTGGAGCGCGAAGCCTGTCCGTTGGATTTGGCTCCGACATCTTCTTCCACCGCAATGTTGGTGATGGGAGATGCCTTGGCGATGGCTCTGCTTGATGCGCGAGGTTTCACGGAAGAAGATTTTGCCCGTTATCACCCTGGCGGCAGCTTGGGACGTGCTTTGTTAACGAAGGTAGCCGATATCATGCGTAGCGGAGAAGCGATGGCGCAAGTTGCGGAATCAGCAACGGTGGCGGACGCATTGCTGGCAATGACCAAGGCTCGCTCGGGTGCTTGCGTGGTGACATGTGCCGACGGGACTTTAGCAGGAGTTTTTACCCATGGTGATTTTGTTAGAGCCTTTCAGCGTGAGCCGATGATTGGCGAGCGCGATGTTGCAGACTTCATGACGCGCCGACCTGTGACTGTTTTGGCATCGGCCTTGGCGGTGCAGGCGGTGAATATGATCGGCTCGCATCGCATCGATGATGTGGTCGTGCTGGGTGACGCAGGGCAGCCCGTTGGGTTGGTCGATACTCAGGACTTAGCTCGCTTGCGCCTGGTGTGAAAGAAGAGCGAGTCGTATCCATTTTTGCCAAGCCAAAATTTTGGTTGTCGTGGATGGTGCTGTGTCTCGTGTGCGGAGGATCCGGCGCATTGTTTGTGAGTTCTCTAGGGTTCGTCACACGGCTGAGTTCCTCGCATCCTTGGCTGTTGTTTTTTTTGCCATTGAGTGGCATGATGGTGCATGCTCTATATCGTTGGGATCAGAAAAGGACTTCTGCCGATGAGTTGCCTGCCTGTGGTGGAGGAGGAAGCCTTGCGTGGGTCTTGCGTGGGGGATCACTGCGTTTGCGAGCATCACTAGCGCCGTTGATATTTTTGGGAACTTTGCTGACCCATTTGTGCGGTGGGTCGGCGGGGCGCGAGGGCACGGCATTGCAGATGGGTGGGGGAATGGCTGCGGCAGTGGGGCGGGGGCGCGATGATTTCCTTGAGCATCGTCTGTTAACAGCTTGCGGGATGGCGGGCTGTTTCGCAGCAGTCTTTGGCACGCCATGGGCCGCTGCGGTATTTTGTTGGGAGCTTACCCGATGGAGCGTCGAGTTGCGCAAGGGCTTACTGCTGATTCTGATAACGGCATTTTCTGCCGATGCGATATGCCACGCCTGCGGAGTCAAACATACTGATTTTGCATCCTTGCTGCCGAGCGAGCCACTGCCCTGGAGCTCCCCCCAATGGTGGGTGACGTGTGTATTGCTAATGGGGATTTGCGCTGCTGCGGTGTGGATCTTTGACATATCGATGAATGCTTGGAAGCGTGCGCTCTCGCGGTGGGTAAAAAAGTCCTGGCTGCATCCAGTGATTGGCGGTGTTGTGGTGATCGCATTGGCATTTCTCTTTGGTGCGGAAGACTACTTGGGGCTCGGAGTGGATGCGAGACGCAGTGGCGGGGTCTCTGTAACATCGGCATTTTCTAGCGATGGTGCTGAGTGGTGGAGTTGGCTGGCGAAGTTACTCTTTACGGTAGTCACATTGGGCAGTGGCTTTAAAGGAGGTGAAGTCACCCCCTTGTTTTTCGTGGGTGCCACCGCAGGCAATGCTGTGGCAGAGTTCATGCAAGCTCCTGTGGCCAACATTGCCGCCGCTGGGATGACCGCGGTTTTTGCTGCGGCAAGTCGCTGCCCTGTGGCGTGTGTTTTGATGGGCTGTGAGTTATTTGGCTGGCAGCAGGCACCGTTGCAGATGCTGATTTGCTTTGGTGCCTTTTTCATGGCTCGTAAGAAAGGCATCTACGATGGTGCAATGCCATGAAACGCCATGCACATCAAAGCCTAGCAGCAAATGTCTAGCGCTCGATTTCGGATCTCGGGATTAAAAAAATCACGGATCAAAAGGCGATGGGGGATCACTCCACTGTTCGAGAAATGTTTGCCAATGCGTGCGCAATGACGATTCATCACCATGAATCATGGCAATGGATGCTCGGTGAAATGCCGAGCCCGCGTAGGGAAGTTTGCGGCTCTCCTCTGTCCGCAATACCAAAAGTGGATCCTTCTCGGTGGGCGTGCGCAGCAGCAGCATGTCCACCAAGTCGGCGAATTTTTTTTCAAGAAATTGAGGTTTCGCTTCGTCAGCTCTGCGGTGAAGAGATAGTGGCGTGCCGAACTCCATGACTGGGCGGTCATCGGTGTTGATGGCGTATTTTTCGAAGAAGTCTTTCGATCCGCTGAGGTTGCCGCCGTAAAAAAATAAAATCGTTTGTTCGTTGGTGGGGAGCATCAATTGAAACAGATCGCTGGGAGTTGCGCCTTCCACAGCTTCGCGCTTAGACGGTTCCGCGTCCAGAGAGCATGCGGCTAGAGGGGTGAGATCGGCATGTCCCACCAAAGCCGCCATTTCGGATCCTGGCTGGAAATTGCCCCGCCATAAACTCACTTGCGGAAATACTGCAAGCATCGTCTTGGCGATGATGCCAAATTCTCGTTCGGAAAGCTGATACAGCGGTAGCCATTGAACAAATACGCCACCGGACTTTAATCTCCTTTTTACGGATTGAAAATGCTCAAGGCTGTAGAGATTTCCTGTTCCGCGTCGATACGGAAGAAACAAATCTGCATTGATCATCGCGTACGTTTGATCTGTGCCCATCAAATGATTGCGTCCATCTGCGGTCAATACCTTCGCTCGTGGGTCGGAATATAGCCCGTTGGTGTAGTCTTTGATCTGTTCTTTTGTGTGTGTTTTTCTATACGTGTCTTCAGCAAAATATTTCCGAGAAGCCTTTACCACGTTCGGTGAAAGCTCGCAGGCGGTCACTTCAGAAATCCGTGGAAATGAAGTGCGATCTAGCGCCTCACCAGCCGTGATGCCTGTGCCCATTCCTAGGAAAAACACCCGATCAGTCTCGGGAAATGCAAGCAACGGAAGCCGCGCTTGATGCATTTGCCAAGCATAGGCACCGGTGGATCCTAAGCTGTAATTTGCGTTAATTTTGATGGCAATTTCGTCGCGTGAATCTTTTACAACCGATACGGTGCAGTCGCTTCCTTCCCACACATCGAGAATGGTATCTTTTTTCCCATCGCCATCAAACGTGACCGCGCTAGGCAGCGACTTGGGATGGAATAATGTAAATGCGAGCAACAGCATCAGTGCTCCAATTCCTTTCCACGCGACGCAGATCCAATGGCTCGATGCAGGCACCAAGATCGCTACCAAAAGATAAATCGCCGCCACACATTGCATGGATGCCCACAACCCGAAATTCTCTAACAGAAAAAATCCTGCCACCAGTGATCCAGCAATCGCCCCTATCGTATTGATCGCCGACAACTGACCTATGCTCCACCCCGGCGTGTTCGAATAGCGCTCCTCACCCTTCATCAACAACGGAAACACCGCGCCCAAGATCAAGCAACAGGGACCAATCGTAAGAAAACACGTGCCGAACAATCGCATGATATACATAGCCAAGGAATAATCCGTCGCCAACATGGTAAAATCACTCGTATGCCACAAAAACACCCGCGGCAGAAAACAGAGCGACGCTCCACCGAGAACTAAGAACATCACCATCGTCTGTGAAACGGGCCATCGTCCACGCGCAAAGCGTCCCGCAAGGACCGATCCTAGTGCGAGGCATACCAACACCACGATCAAGATCGAGGAAAACGCATAAACCGAGTTCTCGTGGACCTGCGCCATCATCCGCGTCCAGATCACTTCCAAAGCCAGGAGTTGAAATCCCGAAAAAAATGCCAAACCACGAATCACCCACCGCGAAAGCGGCATTCCCGCATCGTTGAAACCACGCTGGTCCCTCGGCACATCCGCGACACACTCGACAAGATCCGTGCCTTCGTTCTTGCGAGATAAGACAAACGCCAATACCCCCGCCAAAGAAGATGCCGCCATCGCAACAACGCAGGTGTTACGCACACCGCACGTGCGGATCAGCAAAAATGCAGCAGCAAACGCACCACACGCCGCACCAAGTGTGTTTACCGCATACAAGGTGGTTCCCATACGCCCCAAGGTCGATTTGCCACGAATGACAGCCTGACCCACCATTGGCAAGGTTCCTCCCATCAACAAAGCAGCCGGAAAGACCAGCAGCCACGTGCCTATCAAGGTAAATGCCACCATGCCCGGCCCAGAGCCATGCCGTTGATACACCATCGGATACCATCGCTCCACAACCGCTGGCGCAGCCATCAACAGCAGTCCGCATGCCGAGATCCCCCATTCAAGCCACGCATACGCCCGCATGGGCTTGCCAATCCGTCGTGATCTCGCGCCCCAACACCAGCCTCCCGCTGCTAAACCTGCGAAAAATACCGCCAAGGTCAATGCCGCCGCCTGCGAGCGATTGCCAAACAATAACCCTAACTGCCTCATCCATAAAATCTGATACACCAAACAAGCAAAACCTGACAAACCTAATACCGCCCACAGCAGCCACCCACTGATTCGGTCGCGCTCCGCCATCACTTCAGTTGCTACAGGAGCCACCACAGGCTGCTGCACGCCTTTTCTTCCTGAATTCCCCTTTCGCTTCATGCCGCCACCACCATGCACCTCCCTTAAGCTCGATACGAGAAATACCTCACCGATTTGCGAATTTTTGTCTGAGAAAAAATTCCCCATACGCTACAGCACAAGGGATCGGCGGGAAAAACTCCATGTCAAAGTCGCCAGCACAAACAATGCATGGATCACACGCTGCGAAAAAAATCTGTTCTGCCTCTCGTCCCAACGGGACGCTTCAATCCTAGGGTAGCTATCCTCACCGAGATCCCCACCCACCGCTTCGCAGGCATCTGGTCTTTTGTTGCATCGCCCTACTTCCGCAATGTTCCCAACTCGCCCCCCATTGCAAACACCATCCCGCGCCCTGAAGCGACGAAATTTCTCATCGCCGCAGAAAAAATCTCCCTTGTACCTCGTTTCGCTTTCATTGTACCGCAAATCACTTTCATTGTCGGGACAAAAAAATTCATTGTCGGAGCCTTAACTTTCATTGCAGAAATCTCATCCTCATTGTAGGAAGCTCCGCTTTCATTGTAGATTGCCTCATTTTCATTGTACTTCAGATCGCTTTCATTGTAGTAACCCTCGCCTTCATTGTAGAATCGTTATCTTTCATTGTAGGAAAATCCATTTTCATTGTACTTCGCAAAACTTTCATTGTTTTCAACTTCGCTTTTATTGTAGGAGCCTTAGTTTTCATTGTTATTGCCAATTTTCACCAAAAATCGTCTAACAACTGCCATTACCCACCCTCCGCCACTCAAAAGCGACAATTTCGTCACATCACCAAAATCCCCTTGCCCCGCCGCCAACTTGCAGATAGCAGTCATACACTATCGAAAACCATTATGTCAGAAAACACCCCAATCGACAACACCCCAACAGAAAAACCCTCCTCCAGCCGTGGTTACTTCAACAGCGAACAGTTGGAAGACATCGCCCTCGCCGAATCCGTTCACAGCGCGGCCCAAACCAACCAGGCACAACTCGCCAGTCGCGACATCGATGCGGCCTTCCTCACCCGCTTTGGCGAAACCACCGTTGAAGCTCGTCGGCGCGCCACCGCTGCCGCCGCCGATGCTGAAGACTCAGAGCAGGCCACCGAAGAAACCAGTGCCTCTGCCAAAGCCCTCTACATCGCCCTGCAAGGCATCCAGAGTGCCGCCAAGCAAAAACACCGCATGCTCGCCATCGATGGCGACCCCACCACCAACTTCCCCACCGATGGCTACCTCATGAACATCCGCATGAACCAAAGCCGCACCGTCCTTCTCCAAAGTGCCGAGACCCTCATCGCCCGCGCCACTGCCGATAGCCTCCCCGGATACAAAACCGCCGAATCCATCCAAGCCGTCACCGACCTCCTCGGCGAATACCGCGAAGACAAATCCGCCCAACAACAAACCACCCGCAGCAAAGAACTCAGCCGCCTCAACCGCGATGAACTCGTCGAGTTGCTCAACCACCACCGCAGTGCCGTGCAACACGCCGCCGATGCCCTCTGGCCCTGGTCACAAGAAATCAACCGCCCCACCCGCAAAACCTTCGCCCTCCCCCTCACCAGACCGCTCAACCTCTGATCGATCCAGTAGGGCATTTAACCCAGCAATCGCCTACTAGATTGCGGGTAACATTGAACGTAACAGTAAATTTACTTCTACCCACCAAATCCTCAATATGACCGCAATAGATTCGCTTTACAGAATGTTTGGAATAGCCCGTGATTGCTCGGCTAGCAGCTTGATCAACCAAGCGAAAAAAAGATCAAACTACTCAAACGCAATGCAAAACACTAGTAAAAATGTTACAATGCGAGGTCTGACTCCAGAGATTATTTTTTATGTAATCTGTCTCACATTGTTTCAATCATTGCTGGGACATATTCATGCGTCTGAGGTAGCGGGAGGCGAAGTTCATAAGGCTTCAGCAGTAGCATTGACAAAAGATCAGTTTAGCCAACTTGTACAAGAACTTCAAAGTGGCGAGGGGAGATTGGATGATATCAAGATGGCTAAAGACCTAAGAGCTTTGGGACGAGATTATGAAGCATTGAGAGCAGAATTAGTTCAAGAAATTGCACAGCTCCTCGCAAATAAAATTATAAAACTAGTCGATTCTAATCAGCATAATCCAAATATGCAATGCATGATCCTTACATACTCAGCTAAAATTGATCATCCGTCATTGGAAGAGTATTACCAAAAAAATAAAAATCATGCGCATGGTGGAGTAAGGCGATGCATTAAGGATAATATAGCCTACATGCAATCAGATGAGGTAAGAAAATTGAAACCATTTCAGGCAATGAAGTTGCCAGCTGATTATGCTCCCGTTTTATCAACGGAAAAAGCTAACACTCCCCCCCAATCAACTTCAAAAGATACGAATAGGGAGGATGCAAAAAAGTAGATTTAAACTCGCCAAGTGATGATAATATCGACTCACGGCAAGATAATGAAGCGTCTGCTATAGCCGGTACCTCTCAGGGGTCATCTCAGGGGTCATCTCATGCATTATTTGTCTGTCACCTTGCATTCTGGAAAAACGCAACAGCACCGCCCGCCTCCAGTTCCGCCTCATGGCCGATGCCAAGGACACCGAAGCCGAACCGGTGACGCGGCGCTACACCCAAGGCCGGCCCAACGTTAGCCGCGAGGTGCTGTTGGACGAGACCGCGCTCAGCAGCGCAACGGTGGTCGAAAATGAATCGGGCCGTAATGTCTGGGTGACGTTCAATGATGAAGGAGCAAAAAAGTTTGTGGCACTCATCTTTGCCAAGGAGGGCAAGAAACTCGCCATCGTCTTCGACCATGGGCTGATCGCCGAGCTAACCGTCAATAACGGCATGAACGATTTCGGCATTGAATGCCGCTTGCTCATCCCCGGCAGTTTCAGCGCCGCTGAGGCAGAGAGATTGGCTGCGACCATCACGACCGCCATCCAAACCGCCGCCGAAAAGAGCAAATCCGCTCCAAACAAAGGCCAATGAGCCTGCCGCCAACTTATCCGGCCAAATTCCAAGATAACCAAGTCTCGCGTGTCATACCTGTGAGGGCTCTCGCGACGCGTTGGAACAATTTTTTTTACAATTACTTTACCGCCGTCTGACAACTCAAACGTTTAAGCTCCCAAAATCACCGCTATGAAACTACTCCAGCATCTCACGCTCCTCGCTTGCATCCTCGTCGCCAACAGTGTCCCGGCAGCGGAAAATCGCGGTAACCCAGCCGCCGACACCGACAAGCCAAGCGCAGAAGACTTGGCACTCGCGAGAAACTTCATCGTGACGGGAACGGTGAAGCAGGCCATTGGAAGTTTTTCCGGCCACAGCTTTCTCCATATCGGGGCAACCTTTGAGCTGGATCTGTCGAATCTGCCCAAGGAGAAGCTTCTATTCACACTTCCTCCCGCAAATCCACTACAGCAGCCGAGGAACGGTGGCTACATTCCATTCAATGCTCCCATGGAAATCGTAAAGGTGAAAAAGTCATCAGGAGGTCGTGTCGGAATCTATATGTCCGCCAGCGATTCAAACGGGAGGTTTCTCATCCAAATCGTTGCGGACCTGCCACCGAAGCCTGGCAGTTGGTGCTCTGTTTTGTTTTACCGGGAAGGCGGCGGTGGTTTTATCAACAGCAGCATGGCCGAGGCCGGAGGAGAAATCACTGTGAAGGATTCTGTTCCCTCCAATTTGCCGCCCAAGACAGGCGAGCAGAACAAGCCTAACGCCCAACAATGGCCTCCTCCTCTCGATGAAAAGCGGCTTATCGGAACTTGGGTGCGCAAAAACCAACCGAGCCAAGGCGAGGAAAACCACACGCTGCTCGTTCTGCGGGAGGATCACTCCTGGAATGAAGCGGAAATCTCCGGGCCTTTGACCGAGCCGGTGCGATTCAAGAAATTCGCCCCCGATTCAAAATGGGAAGTGGTGAATGTCGGTGAGAAGAATACCCAAACCATGTTGTTGTTTAAGCACAAGGAGGGCGGCTCAAACGTCTGGAATATCCTGAAGGTGGGTGCGGAGGAATTGGATTTCTCCGGTGATGGCGGGGCGATTATTGACTTTAGGCATTACACCCGCTGCGACGCGCAGACCGCCGCCAAGCTCAACGAGCAGCACGAAAAGGAAAAGCCAGCGGCTTCATCGAAGTGATGCCGAAACGGAGGATCATCCATGAATCATCAACTCAACCGAACGCCATGAAAACCCAACGCATCTTCTCCCTCCTGATTGTCGCTATGGTCGCATTGACCGGATTGCCCTCCGCGTTTGCTTGCAAAGCGGCGGCCAATCGCGCGTATGTGTCTCAGGGGTCATCTCAGGGGTCCTCGCATGGTAACATTATGAATTTCTTTTAGAATAGAGAAATCTTAGGATTTAACTGTTCTTAGGTGGCGTTCGTTGACTGATTTGCGAAAAATTTCTGTATTGCCAGATGACTTCGGAGTTGGCATAGTCAATGCCGTAATCAACGTAACCAATTCAGTCAATGACCTTACAATCAGCTAATATCGATGCAAAGATATGGAACAAATTTTACCATGCGAGGACTGACCCCGGAGACTGCTCCCCCCCTTTTCCGCCCTCCGGTCCGGTCACTGACTCTTTCAAGGGCCTTCACCCCCAAAGCAATTTCTTAGCGGCGATTGACAACATGATGCAGCGTCGTTTCATAGCGGTTGTTCTGGTCGGCGGCTGCCTGCTTCAAGTTGCCACCGGCGACATGCTGGAACAGGTAGATCTCCCGAAGCTTATCGATCCGGCGACGCGCAAGGCGGAGGTCGTCGGGATGCTGGCGAGGCAGGATGAGGCCACCAAACAAATGTTAAAAAGAGGCGATTTCACATTCAAACGCAGGGATTTCCGCTTGGTCACCTGTCCGCAGCGCGATGGCCGGCAACCGCTGCAAATGTTGCTGGTGGATCATGGTGAGATGCTTTTTAAGCATCCCACGCTTCCGGATGCCTACGAGGCGGATGGCTTGGACGAGTTGTTTCCGACGATGGACAAGGAACTGGTGGACAAATCCTCGACGACGGGTCCCGGACTGGAGCGGCTTGGGAATTATGTGATCACGATATTCGATCCGGATGGCCAGGAGATTCGGCCATTTGGGGGCAATACCATGATCGATTCTGGTCATGTCGCGGATTTCAATCGCGATGGGATCATGGATCGGCTCGATCGTGTGAACTACGGTGTCGAAGATCGTCAGAACGTACGGGTGCTCGAGTTGCGCAGCGTCGAGCGTGAGCCAAGGCAGATTCTCACCGTGATCTATAACTGGCATCCGCGGGAGGCGGAGGAGGCCAATGCCTGGGATTACGAATGCTTCGACGAGGACAAGGATGGGCTGATTGAAATCGGCTTTGGTCCCAGAGACCAGGAACGCCGCCGGGAAGTCGTGTTCCGCTGGGACAAGACGAAAGCGACTTACATTGCAAAAGACCTAGCTACCCAGCCCCGCCTTCGGGTGTTGGACGATACGGATATCCAGAAGCAGTTGAAGGCAATCAAGGACGCTGGTGGACATCGCTATCCTCTTCTCGCTGCCAAAGCCGGGCATCCAGTCGAAGTCTCGATACCGCCCAAGCCTTTCCAATTTCAATCGCTCAAGGGGCGCAGTGATGAGGAGATTGTGCGTGCGATGGGTGGCAAGCCGGCTCCTGACGCGTTCCATCCCGCCGATGCTCCGGACACGCATCTTCCCGAGGGTTTCTGGAAAATGGAGCCGAAGGCCGCTGCTCTTGCATTTGCCGAAGCCAATCGCATGCCAGCGCATCGGCAAATGTTTCGCATCGCCATCGATGACCGCAATGATGTCCGCCCACCAGCCGCTGGGTGGCTGGTACATGATTTCAAATCCTCGGGGTGTTATGTCTCCACTACCAGCATGACGGTCCTCAGATTCGGCATTGAGAAACCCTATATCTTTCAATCCGGCACCAGCAAGAACGGGATGGTCGGAGCGAACCCACTTGCCGACCGCGCGGGGCATGCGCTGCGCTTGATCCCCGTTTCCCAGGACGAGGCGCGGTTTCTATCAGAGACGCTGTTCTGGCTAGATCGCATCCGTACTAGATCCAGCAAGGATGACCCCTTCGGCGGTGGTCCCTTCGGCGGTGATATAATCAGTTCGGCGGACGGCTCCGGCACGCTGGATTTCCAAGGCGGAAATCAGGAACCGCGGCGGGTTGCGGGCAGGCTTTGGTTGGATCCGTCATTGGCCAGTCGCTGGAAGAATGACTATGATCAGAATACCTGCATCAATTTGGCCGACTACCTGTTAACGGATGCCCTGCCCAAGCACTTGATCGGTCGTTGGGACACCACGCCACAAGATCACCGCAGCCTGATCACTCCGCTTGCCGACCGGGTGAAACCTCGCGAGGACAGCGCAGCCCGTGACGAACTCGCCTTCATTGTCCTAGCCGCGCTGGAGCGTCATCGGACGGATCCATGGCCAGCGGCGGCTCTTGCGCGGCTCGTCAATTGTGCGGGCGACAGTGGTCTTCCCCAGACATTGCCGGTGCTTGAGGAGATCAACGGGAAGCTGGCGCCGCCTAGCAGCCTCGAGACGGAATTCCGCGGGCTGGAGGTGAAATTCACAGGGCGGTATGGTTCCCCGAATGATGCGGAGGGCAAACAACAATGGGAGCGCTATCAATCACTGCGCAGACAAATGGCCTACGACATTCCCTGCCAACTCCGCGAACCGCTTGCCCGCGCCATCAAGCAGCTAGGTGCCATTTTTGAAGCCCTCCCGCTGGTCAAAATGGCGGAAGCAAACGACGCGAGTGCTGCTTGGGCACTCCAGCAGCTCCAGATCTATCATCCCAAGGAATATGCCGATACGCTCATCGTTGCCTTCCGCGATGCCGACCCCAAGTCCCGTGGCATGATTTTCTCCACACTCGCCGCCGCCTATCCGGAGGGTGCCAAACTTCTGCGGGAAACGCTCACTGCGCAGCAAGCAGCGGCTCTCGCCATCGAACTCGCCAGTTTCGAGCAAAAAAAGGAACCCGAGCTCGCCAAGTCTCGCATTCCCGAGCTTCTCGAAATCGCAAAGGACGCTGTCGGCATTCGCGACTACGGCGAGCGCGGGCCAGCCATCGAGCTGCTTTCCGCTTTGCCGCTTGATGAGGCGCAGAGGGCAAAATTCGAGGAGCTTCTGCTCGCCGAGCTGAAGACGCCCCAGCGGAGACCCTTCAAGATCTCGATTCTTCCATGGATCACCACGGCGCTCGTCAAACTCCCCGATCCCGACCGCTACTGGGACGCACTGGTTCAAGGCGCGGAACAAGCCACGGAGTTCGGAGAATTCTACGGCTTCCTTAACGCGCTCTCGACCCTCGCCCTTGCTAATCCGGAAAAACGGATGGGCCAGCTTGTCGATTTCATCCGCCCTTGTTTCACCCGCCACGAGGGGATGATGAATGATCTGTTCGCGGTTGCGCTCTCCCTCGATTTGCGGGGGCTTGCACCGGAAATCCAACATCTCGCCAGCACCGGCCCGGACGTCCCAGATGGGGAATGCGCGAATGGATTGGGTGGAAAATTCACCGGCCCTGAAAACAACCGCTACCACTTTGCCCGCCATGTCATCGCACTTTGGCAGGAATCGGATGCCGACACCCTTGCGAGGATGTGGCTGGCGCTGGTCATCGCACATCCGGGCGATTTTGCCCGGACTTCCATCATCGCCGTGAAACTTCGCGAACGCTTCCGGTCGGCTCTCGCCGCTGCCTCGCCAGAAGTCCGCGAAAAACTCACGACCCAAACCCGGAAGCTGTCAAATCAAAGTCCCTATCTTCTGGAAGAACCGAAATGAGCCTTGGCGGCCGTTCAACCGACGATTTTCCCTCAATAAAAGTGACCAATAAAAGTGACTGACCCTTTGCAGAAAAAGTCCTCGACATTTTGATGATGCAGAACATGGGCAATTTCGCATTTTCATGCCTTAGACTTCTGAAGGAGCGGCGCGTAAAGAGGAAACGAACCCAGCAGCGCCAGATAGTCGCGCTACTTTGGATCTCGGGTAAAAACGTAACAGAAACACAAAAACCACAAAGCAGGGAAAATCGCTCTGCCTTTTTCCGATGCGCCGGCCCGAATGATTTCCGCAATTATCCCGAAATCCGAAGTATAACGCCGCCATTCGCTGCCATCATTTGCCGTGCAAGGCATTTCAGACCGCAGCATCATTGGATGCAGCCCACCGCGGCCATGAAACGCCTTGCACATCAAAGCCTAGCAGCGACTTTCTGGCGCTCTATTTCGGATCTCGAGATTATCGCTATCGACAACATCTTCGAAATTTCCTACAACCCATCCCGATGAGCCATCTATTCAAAAAAAACCCGGCGGCATGGATCTATTTCACATTGCTTGGAGTTCCTGCGATACTCCTAGTCATTTTGACTGCGGAGGCCCGCACATGGACCGATCAAAAAAACCGCACGATTGAAGCCGATATCGTGCGTGTCGAAGACGGTACTGCCATCGTGAAAAAACAGGGTAAGGAAATCAAACTACCGCTCTCCATTCTCAGCGAAACTGACAAAAAGTTCGTCGCCGAATGGAACAAAAACAACCAAGCATCTGCTACCACCGTAGCGACCAAAGTTGCCGCTGCGCCTGTTGCAAAGCCTGCTGCTCCTGCGGCAAAGCCGGGCGCGCCTGCCGCCTACTACCCACCTGGTGCTTCGCCGATGTTTAATCCTTATCCGAATGTCACGGATCGCGGACCATGGCTGGTTCGAAACCTTGGCCCTGTCGGCATCGGCATTTCTCTCACTCGCCCCGGCATGACCATGGTGATCAATAACGTCGAGCCAGGATCTCCCGCCGCTGCCACTGGCAAACTGCAAAAGGGCCAAATCATCGAAAGCATCAACGGCGTCATTCTCAAAGACGAAGATCCACGCATCATCCTTGGCGATATCATTACCGAAGCCGAAGCCAAGGACGGTAAAGTGGTCTTCGCCGTGCAAGGTGTAGGCAATGTCACCGTCGAAATTCCTGTCATGGGAGCCTACAGCCCCACATGGCCACTCAACTGCCCGAAATCCGACAAAATCGTCCGCAATCTCGCCGATCTGCTCGCCAAAGATCAAGAGCCCAAATGGGGTTCCGTCATTTTCCTCCTCTCAACCGGCGAAGAAAAAGACCTCAATGTCGTTCGCGGCTGGATGAAAGACATCAAAACCATCGGGGGAATGAATTGGGAAAAAGGCTACAAAGGCCCCGGTCTCTGCGAATACTACCTGCGCACCGGCGACCAAAGCGTGCTGCCAGTGATCAAAAAAATGACGGAAGAACTGAAAGACAATATGTATAGTGGTGGTTGGAGTGGTCGTCATACCGCAGCCGCTTTCACCTACTCCACTGGCACAGGCCAAGTCCACGCTTCTGGGGTGCATTGCATGGTCTTCGTCGTCATGGCCAAGCTTTGCGGTGTGGATGTGGATCCCTACATGTTCGACAGAAGTTTCAATCAATTCTACCGCTTCGCAGGCCACGGCAATGTCGCCTACGGCAATGGCGTTCCCGAGGGCGGCTTTCGCGATAACGGCAAAAGTAGTGGCCTCGGCATGGCTCTTGCCGCCGCTGCCATGATTGACCCCGATGGAGAAAAATCCGTTTACGCCAACGCGCGCGACAACACCTGCATGAAGGCATTTTACGCTACCAACTGGTTCCACGCCGCCCACACTGGCGGTGGTATGGGCGAGATTTGGCACCACGCTGCCGTCAGCCAAATGCGCGAAAAACGTCCCAGCGCCTACCGCTCCTATCTCGATACCCGTCGCTGGCTCATGGATTCCTCTCGTCGCTTCGATGGCGGCATCGGCATTGCTGGTATGGATGATCGCTACGATCGTTCCGCCACGGAAGATCCCATGGCGTGGGGCACCTTCTTTGCCCTCACCTACACCTACCCACGCAAGCATTTGCAAATTTTCGGCGCTCCACGCAGCAAGTGGGCGAAATCGATGCCGCTCCCACGTCCCTGGGGAAATGCCGCGGATGATGTTTTTCATTCGATTGAGCCTATTCCTGGTGGCCCTCTGACTCTCGATGACCTCATGAAGGAAAAAGTCGGCACCCATGATTCCGTTGCCGTCATTTCTCAACTGGGTGACCCACAACTCAAAGATGAAACCTTACTCAAGTACATCTATCATCCCGAATATGACCTTCGCAGCATGGCCATGGATCAGGTGACCCGCCGCGGTCGCGCTGATCTGGTGCTTCCTCTGCTGAAGTCAACTGATGCCCGCCTCCGCCAAGCCGGTTTGCTTGCTCTTACGGGGATGTTCAAAGGTAAAGCTCTGCCAGCGAAGGACATCACTCCAGAAATGTATGAGCAAGTCGTCAAAATGATTAACGATAAGAACGAATCTTGGTGGGTCGCTTTCCATGCCATTACCGCTCTCGGCAATAGCAATCCCGAAATCATCGCCCCGCATCGGGATCGATTGCTCGAATTCCTCAACTACGACTGCACTTGGACGCAAACCGCTGCCGTCTGCACGTTAGCTCGACTCGCTGGAGAGGCGGCGCACTACAAAATCGTGATCCCAGCCATTGCGAAAGCCGCTGCCAATATCCGCGTCGATCAAGCCTCCCAGCAAATCACTACGGCGATTACCACATCGCTGAAAACGGCGAGCCAAACGATCCAGAGCTTCGCCACCCCTATTCTGCAAAAGGCTTATTCCAGCGTTCCATCGATTATCACCGAGCCGACCACCAATGCTCCGATGTCCTCTGCTGCTAAGGTGATCCGTTCTCGCGTGGGAAGCATTCTTCAAGTGCTGCCTGGAGGTGAGGATTACGTTCGTCGCATGCCCCGCACCACACTAGAATCCTACATCAGCGGCAAAGACTCGGACATGTACACCTACAGCGGCAAGTTTACCCCAAACAAAGCTGTGGTGGGCACCTGGGCTTGGGCCATTTATCCCGAGCCAAAAAAACCTTCCGAGGTTGAGTCCTCCATCAAAAACTACCTGAAGTCGAAAGGCGGTAAAGCTCCAGATCCGATCATCGCCAACCCCAAAGACCTGCTACAAATCATCGATGGTGGGACCATCGCCAAATCACGATTCTTCAGTGGCTACTTTTGGACGGCGGATCGCTTGATTGGCATGAACGAAGACCAAGCCCTGAAAATGGAAGTGCGCACCGTCGATGGACGTGACTTCCTCATCATCGAAAAAGGAGGCTATAACGTCGCACCCACTACCGATGATGCGGTGGTTATCCCCAAAGATTGGCATTGCGGCTATAGCGTTTACGCAAGGCAATAACCGCTAGGATCGAGAAAGAGGATTTCGGGATCATTCGATAGGCTGCATGTCAGGCACCGACGGGCCGGTTGCCTGACAAAAGCGAGCTTTGGCTCTTGCCATAAAGGTGCCCAAGCAGAGATCTGCAATCGGCAAAACGACGTTGAAGTTCTTGTGCATGTAGCGATGATGCAGCAAATGGTGACCATTCAGTCTGCGAAACCACCAGGGCTTTTCGATGCGGCGTGCTTTGGGCAAGTGCATGCACCAATGAATGTATTCATAAAAGCAGTAGTACGACGCAAAAGCAATGGCTCCGCCGATCACAAAGGCCCACTGCCCCGTGATCCATGACAGCAGAGCGAAGGGGGTCGCACCGATCAGCACCAGCACGGGACCATTCCACCATGCCATGGGAATGGTTTCTTTATCTTTTTCTTTTTGTAGATGGTATGTTGCATCTGCCTTGAACGTGCCGTGGTGGACGATGGCGTGTGCCTGAAATGCATAGCGAAAGCTTCCAACGGGTCGATGCATCACGTATTTGTGGAGCGTCCATTCAAAAAATGAGGCAAAAACAATGCCTACGGATAGGCCTGTGAGACCCCAAAGGATAAAAAATGTCATGTAGTAAGAACGGGGTGTGAGTTATCGGAACGGAGGTAACTACATCAGCGGTTCACGAATCACAAGGCGATTGTCGATTATTTTCAAAAAATCCCGAAAAAATCAGCATGCGAAATGCTAGGAGCGTTGGGCCGTTTTCTAGTTTGCCGTTGCGCCTCAGCCGAATGCCCGCTAGGCTCTGCTCATGATTCGCTTTTTACACACTCGCATCCGCGTCAAAGACATCGAGGCTTCCGTTGCATTCTACACCAAGCTTGGTTACATCGAGGGTGTTCGCAAGGGCTCACCGCAAGGGAATTCCTTGGTATTTCTAGAGTTGCCAGGCAACGATGTGTTTTTGGAGCTCTGCCACTCACCCGAATATACCGCCACGTGTCCTGAGGATTTGATGCATACCTGCCTTGGCGTGCCGGACATTATTGCCTACTGCGATGCCGTGGAGAAATCTGGTATCGAAATCTGGCCTTCGGCTTGGCGCGAAACATTTCAGCAACAAGAAAAACGCATGGCCTTCGTCACTGACCCAGATGGCTATGAAGTGGAGATCTTGGAGCGCTAAGGCAGCTGTGATTTCTGCGTAAACCCGAAATCCGACTTTTTGCGCTCTACTTCGGATCTCGGATCAACCTAGAATCCGCAGTTGATGTCACCAATCCAAAGTTTTTCACAACTGATTTAACTGATTTACTGATTTTTATGTTGGATTTACAATGGATACAACTCAGGAAGTTGAAAAATAAAACA
>JAIYDP010000153.1 GCA_027487435.1 Verrucomicrobiaceae bacterium
GCGCCCCCCGTCCCGCCTCCACCCGTCCCGCCTGACCCGCATTGAGTCCCTTGAGCGAATTGACACGTGAAAATATTTTTAGAAAATGTTTTGAAGACGGAAATATTTTTCGAAAATTTGTAACGTGAGCGCCGTGTAGACATTGGCATGTGAGTAAACATCCCCCTCACCTAAACCCCTAAACCCTAAACCCTAAACCCTAAACCCCTAAACCCTAAACCCTAAACACTAAACCCTAAACACTAAACCCAACCCCAAAACCTTAAACCCTAAACCCCCCTCACCTAAACTTCAAATCTCTAACCTTCTACTCATATGGAAATCTTACAAGGATATTTCTATAAAACAGAAATCAAGTCATTTCATATGCGAGGGATTTTCTATCCTATTCTGTTGAGGGCAGAAATGCAGTCTTCCGCGTCTGCAGTCAACCTGAAGGACATCAGAGTCGTTTTGGTACTTGCTCCTTCACCATTTTGTGGTTTTGCTTGTTTGCGATGGTGCGTGTTAACGTATGTGTGTTCTGTTATATGATTTGTGTTTCATATGGAAACCTCACAAGGATATTTCTATAAAACAGAACACAAGTCATTTCATATGCGAGGGATTTCCTATCCTGTTCTGTTGAGGGCAGAAATGCAGTCTTCCGCGTCTTCAGTCAACATGAAGGACATCATAACAGGAGTCAAAGCATCTCCTCCTGATCCATCGATTTCGTTGTGTAATCAGACTTTCATCGACTGGAGCGACCTGAGCATTCAAAAAGATGGCTGCTCAAAGAAAACGTGCCCATTCCTCCATAGGCTCAGCGAATTTTTGGCAGCCACCTGCACTCAAAAATGCAGAAGCTTTGATCCCAATGGCGAAATTGAGTTTGTGCTAAATGAGCGATATGTCTACATGAAGACTAGTGACATTTATGACTCGAAAGCTGCAACGCTATGGATTGAGCAACCTGCCGTGAAGTTTCGTCCAATTGTGTGTACAGCGTGGCTTCAGTATCAAGGCCGATGCCCCTATTGGTTTAGCTGTGTGTACTTGCATCCTGATCTTAACACAATCAAGCAATTCTTTTGCCAATCTCTTTCACGATCTGGTAATTCGTTTGCGTGACAAACTCACCAACCAGTACCCTGCAAATGGAAGTGGTGTCCTTTTGCACACTCAGAGACGGAAGTTTGCCCCCCCGCTGACTTCTTCAGCGTCAGTCCTAGCACCGATCGCTCACAATTAGTCGATCTTGTCGACGACCGCAGCGTTTCTCAGGTCCAAGTTGATTCTGTTCTCCTCTGCAAAACAGTTGGGAAAAGCAGCGGAAGTGACCGTATATGTCCAAACTACTTCTGCGACGAGTACTTCAGCTGCCGTTGCGTCCATTTGAAAGCCGAATTTTGGCAAAGCGAACAAAGTGAAGGGATTCGTCCGCATGCCGCATGCAAACGCTTGATTATCCCGCGAATTCGGAAGGTGAGAAATGACAAACCGTCCGCCTGGGCGCTGCAGTCTTCAAACCCGCAAAGAGAAAGCAAGTCTGTGGTTGAGTTTCCACCGCTGTCAGCTGGAAAAGGGTTGCCATCTGCCCCTTCAGTAGCGCAAAAGCCCGTCGAAGGCAGGCCGAATGGTCCATTGAAGCAAATGGCCGTAATTTGTGAGGATATGGTCAAAAATTTCCTTCGTATGCCAAATTGGTCTCGCCCATATGCAGAAGAGCCATTAGACACCTTTGAAGCTAAAGGCATCAACGTGTCATTGTGGACATGCGCGGTTCCTCGCTTTCAACAAGCTGTCTCTGATTGGTTGAGGAGTGGACGCTGCATTTGTTACGGACAAGAGTTTGTGTCACATCCATCTCTCCAAATCGGAAGTGGAGGAGAAGCAGTCGTGTACATCGGCTTCCGAGTGTCTGATGGAGCTGACATGGCGTTGAAGGTATTCTCAGAATATGTTCCTCGAGCATCAGAAAAGGACGTAACGGAGAGATGGCGTAGCGAAATTAGAATGTTGAGGACCCGTGCGCTGATTCCAGGCGTTGTTCAGTACCACGGGCAGCAATCTCACAGCTTCTACCCCCCCGGTACCTCAAACGTAGGTGATGGCCCCTCCTTATCGTTCGCGCCTCATATCCACAGCTCTGACAAATGTTATCGGCCTTGAGCTCATGCAAGGCAGTATCGCCGAACTCGTGGCTTCTTGGGAAAAAGAAAAATCCTTTCTGCTTGGATCTCCTATCCACTTATTTGCAGCTCGCTACATAGCTTGTAGTGTTCTTCACACGCTCGACGCGTTGAACAACAAAAGCGTTGAAAGCCAAAATTTAATTCATTTGGACATAAAACCAGAGAATATTGCCCTTGATCTGTTGCTACAAGTTCGAATTGTCGATTTCGGGACAAGTGTTATGCTCAGAGATACTCGGACGTCCACGACCAACCATAGCCACAAAGGAACTCTGATGTACCAGGCTCCAGAACTCCAGGGCGTGACCGGACCGACAGTTCTTCGAACGAGTGATCTTTACTCTTTTGGGCTGCTGTTGCGGTATTTGATGGATGGATGCTCAGTTCCGAAGTGGACTTTGCAGCAGAACACTCACAGAGAGAATACCGAAACACCATTCAGGTGCTGCGGAAATGAAAGTGCTGATGTCTCAGGGAGCACGTTAACTATGCGTATAAAGACTTACTAAACAACTTGCTGGAGCCC
>JAIYDP010000124.1 GCA_027487435.1 Verrucomicrobiaceae bacterium
CCCACCCCCCGCGCCGCGTCCTCCTCCACGACGACGCGCAACCCCGCGTCAACCGCCGCGAGTTTCGCCGTCGCGATTTCAACGCGGTGCGCGACGCTTCGAATCGCCGCGCTAATCTCCTCCGCCACAAGTTTGTCCGCGTCAGAAAAAGCACCCTCCCCCTCCTTTCGGATAAATTCCACCGCGCCAACGGTCAGGCCGCGCTCATCAAAAATCGGCGCCGCCATCGTCGGGCCTGCGCCAGCCTCCGCCATGGCTGTGCGGGCTTGCGCCCCGGGGGGGGGGGTCTGGGTGATGACTTTGCGGTTGAGAATTGCAGCGCCAACTGCCGTTTCGCGGTGAACGGGTTTTTCGAGGGGGGTTGGGGGCTGGCCGGCGCCGTATGTGACCTCCGTGCGGACTGACCCGGTGGAGGGGTCGTAGATAAAGAAATGGGATTTAGAGGCGTTGAGGACGGGGGGGACGCGCAGCTGCACGGCGGCGAAAACGTCGGCGGTCGTCTCCGCGAGGTCGAAGTCGTTTCGAAGCGCTAACAGAAGCTCCAGTTTAGCCGCGCCTTCCTTCGACTGCGACAGCGCGCGCTGATGGCTGCGCGCGGATTCAAATCGCGACGCCAACGCGGGCGCCGCCAGCGCCATGATGACGCGGACGATGGCGGCGTCCTCGCTTGTAAAAGCCTTGCGCTCCTTTTTGTTAGCGACGTGCGCAACAGCGAGGAGGTCGCCGCGGAAGAGGAGGGGGGCGAGGAGGAGGGAGGAGGGGGGGGAGGTTGCGCCGGGGACGCAGTCCGCGTCGGGGACGAAGTGCGGGTCGGTTGAGGGGGAGGGGATGAGGGCGATGTCGAGGGACGTCGCGACGGCGCCGGTGATGCCCGTGGCGTAGGAGATCGAGAAGGAGGGGGTGGGTTTGTTTGCGCCAGGCTGCGTGGGTTATTTTAAGGGAGCGGCGCGGGGGGGGGGGGTACGAGAAGCGTTAATTCGCGGCGGGTCGCGTCAGCGGCGTAGAGGGTGACGTCTGCGGCGCGGGTCCAAAAGCGCAAGGCGTCGGCCAATGCGGCGGTGGCGGGCGCGAGCGCGGCGGAGTTGTCAAAGTCGGGTTGGAGCTCCGCGACGATGCCGACGACCCGGTCGAGCCAATACGCCCGAGAGCCGCTAGGAAGGAGGCTGATGACGTTTTGAAAGCGAGCCATCTCTTCGGCTGAATCTGCGCCATCAGCTCGCGGCCGCCATGGGGCGCGCTGACAGTGCGGCTCCGCCTCCTCCCACGGAGTGTCTGTCCGGGCAACAGAGCCGTGAATGAGAGAGGCGGATGGGGCTCTGCGATCAGAGTCATTGATGAGACCCAAGAAGTCATCAAGGCTGACGTATTGGGGGCCTTTCCCCGGTTTTGTCTTGGACGGGCTTGCCGACGGCTGGGGGAACGTCGCGGCGTCGAAGGCGCCTAAGCCGTTGGCGCCGGCGCTGTGGCGCAGAGGGTCGAGGCGCCGCTGCTCAGGTGAGGAAGGCGTCACTGGGGCGCTTACTCGCGCAGGCGTTGTTGGCATCACTCTGTCGGTTGATGTTTGACAATTGTAAAATAACTAAATGGTAAAATAGACTTATTTAAAATCACTGCAAGAGGGAATATCCACGCAGATGCTCCTGTGAAGATTCAGTGCAGCGAAAACACGGACCAACCGCGGGAGGGGACTGAACGACATTTACTCTGTACAACATTCCGTTTGTGCTTAAATAAGCGCCATCTCTAAGATGACTCGCTCTCGTACAGGGACAGCGTGAACTTGAGGGCAAAGTGATCCGAAAGGAAGTGGTTGGGGTGAAGAAGCGGGACGTCAGCCTCCCTCTCGATCTTGTCGACACGAATCACCGCGCCCGCATGTCTGACTAAACATCTGTCAAATCTGCACTGGAATTTAAACGCCTCGTCGCCGTGATAGAGGTTGACGTAGCTATCCCAGCTGTGCTTGGAGCTCGCAGGTGACCCTGCCATCACCCAAGCGTCTTGAAGTCGCAGTGATCCGACGCTTTTCATTTCGAAATCTCTCATGTTGCAATCACCGATGATAATCAGGGGCGCTTCTGTGCTCTGCGACAGCTGTTGCAGTTGTGAAAGTCTCGTTGCTGCGCCCTCCTTGAACGGAGCTAGATGTACAGCAATGATTGCAATTTTCGTGGAATCTGAAACGTCCAGTTCCACCCCTACAGAGCCTTGAGTGCAAGAAAGCGGTAGGAAGAAAGTAAATGCTTTTGAAATCCAAAGTTGCGTGTACCCGCAGTGAGATGCAGAGGATCCAGCCAAAACAAAGTGCGCTGACAGTGGAGGACACTGCCATTGTGCTGAAGGAGCCTCCTGAATGCTCACTGCTTGCACGCTGCGGTGAGAGGCGAAGAAATCTTCAATAGCAAAGTTTTGAGCTGCACTGTCCCATTGAGAAGGAGATGCTTTCGAAGGGACGCAAGTAGAGAGATTGAACGAAAGTAAAGCGATATGAGAAACAGCGGTTGACGCCGGGGTGTTCGCAGAGGAGTCTTTCTTTCCGAAGAAATTCGAAATACTTCTCATGAACTCTATTTTCTTTGCAAATATTTGTTTTGTCGGTGCGGAATGTTCAAGCGGTCACGACGTCAAATCGACGATGATGAGGACTTTCAGATTCCTGCTCTTCCATGCGAACAAACCGAAGACGCTGATGATGATGCTGCAGACGCAATAAAGTATTTGATGAGCGTCCGGTGGGCAGATTTTGAAAAATCTCATGTTGCAGTCGAGAAGCCGCATCGAGACCTAGCATCGTTTCCGTGGAGCTCCCGCAAGAGAAAAGAAAGCGATCTGCTGACACGATTCAGTTGCTGGTATAGTTTCTCCGGTTCCCCTTACCGCGGAGGCAATTCAAGAATGCCCGCTGGACTTGCTTCCCACGCGTGCATTAGTTGACGCGTTTGTGTCGGATTTTAATCTTGCACGTCAGTCTTTTTTTGAGAAACAGAACGAGTCGACTTCGAATGAGACTGTCACAGTTGACGACAGCACCGAAGCGGAATGGAAGGAACGGCTCGGGTTCGGTACTTCAGAGGGTTGCGCGCCATCAGTCGAGGAGATGTTGAGCATGCCAGCTGTAAGCTTCTTTCGTTATCAACCTCATGACACAGCCTGCATTGTACAATCTAATCGACATGACGGCAGCGGCTGTCGCGGAAGTGCGGGCAGCGAGCGATCTGTCCAAAGGTGGACCCGGTCTTGGTCTCGCTGACACATCTCAGTCTCGTTCGTGTGGCTTTTTGCCCTTCTGGTCGCGCTGCCAACTCCACTTCTACCTGACACTTCCGCGTCGCTTCGAAAGATTGTTTCGGCCGTCGCCGCCCTCAGGGCGCCCCTTGACAGGAGCAGTGGCCACTTGAAGCATTTGAACGTCCTCTCCATCATCTGCGGCGTTGTCTTTGGCCAAAGCGGTGAGTCCAGAGTGTGCCAATGACGGCACTATACTTCGGAGAGAAGCCTTGCCCGCTTGTGCTTCTTCTCTTCTTTAGATGGAGAGGACATCAATAGTCTCCGCAATGGTGAATCAGCGACCGGACCTCGAGGAGTTGGGCTTGGTGATCGCCTTTGTGGCGTCATCATTTGGTCCTCTTCAACTGCAACGTGCGCCTCTTCAACTATGACACCTTCCCATCGATTCGATGAATCGGGCGCAGGCTCGCTTATTGGGCCATCTGGCGGAGGCACGTCAGCGGGAAGCTTCGCTTTGAGCGACGCAATCGTTGAGTCGCTAAAGGCGAGAGCTTTCTTCAGATTCTCAAGTTGCTGCCGCAGCTTATCTGACTCCTTCGTTGCAGAAACAGCCTTGAGCCGAAGAGTCGACAGCTCCGCAAGCTCGACTGCGCATCGAGCGGCTTGGGACTTCATCCTCTCCAACTCGCACAGCAGGCTGTCAGGTCATGTGCGCACGTACTCGCGCAGTTACCTCGCCTCTCTTATCTTTGCTTCGAGTAGCTTCTCTTTGAAATCGTCAAGCCCACTGTCCCGCAGTAGTGGCCCCTCTCTCTCGTCATACTCGCTCAGAATATCTTCCGACTTTGTCGACAAGTCAGTCTGAGTGCTTGCCACTCGTTTCTCAGCTTCATTTGACGACACCACAGAATTCTGAAGACGCTCTTCGTACGCGCAAATGGATGCGACGTGTTCTTGCTGCTGAACTTCTAGCCTTGCGATGTGCTCCTTTTGTAGTCAATCTTGCATGTGGGGCTGCACAAGGGATTGTATGGTGCTTCGCTCAATCTCAGACAGAGCTGCATGCGTACGAGTGAATTGCAATTGAGCTTGTTGTATTGTAGAGAGCTTGTTCTGTCGCGTCAACAATGCCAATTTTAGTCACACTGTCGGATCGACTGATGCTCCATGCAGTTCAATATGAGAATTGACGCAAACACGACACGAAGGGCAGACTGAAGACCTTTTTTTCCATTCGAGTAAGCACTCTGTACACAGAAAAGTGAGAAATTCAGCATGTGCCCTTACGAAAACATGTCCATTGTGGCAGCAAGACGGGCCCTTCCTCATTAAAGAAGTCGACGCAGAGAGAACTACCTTTGCTCTCATTAAGCAAATGCCACAGAGAACAGGGACAGAAAATGCAACCGTGGAACTTGACATCTTCTCAAATTTCCTCAATCTTTTTAGTGTTTAAGTCAAAACGAAACAAGGACACGTCATCCATGCCGCCTGAAAAAGTTGACGATGGTCCGGAAGAGCCAGCTGTGAAGCCTTTGGACGAAGATGACATTCATCTTCTCAAGAACTACGTGGTTCCGCTTTGACGCTTCTTAAGATCTGCAGGGACAGGGACCCTACTCGAAGCCACTGAAACTGGTTGAAGAGGACATCAAGAGGGTGTCTGCGAAAGTGGATGAAATAAGAGGTGCATGCCTGTCACTGCCATCGCTTACGTGCAGGCGTAAAAGAGAGTGACACTGGACTATGCCCGATCAGTATGTGGTCTCTGCAACAGGACGCGTTGGACATGAAGATGGATCCTCCTCTTCAAGTATGCATCTGACTTTCGAATTGACCACGAAGGTTGCGCGCTGCACGAAAATAATTCAAACACCAGATGAAACTAAGTACCTTATCAACATAAAGCAGATTGCCAAATTCGTTGTCGCTCTTGGCGACAAAGTTGCTCCAAGTGACATTGAAGAAGGCATGCGCGTTGGGTTAGGCTGTCATCTTTCTTTTTAACCCTCTAGTGTTGATCGCAACAAGTATTCGATTCAAATTCCCCTCCCACCCAAAATCGATCCGACAGTCACCATGATGCAAGTCGAGGACAAACCTGACGTTACGTACGGTGACGTCGGAGGGTTTGCATTGATGATTGCTGTTTCTCATTCTTAAGCTGCAAAGAGGCGCTAGAGAGGCTTCGTGAGGTGGTCGAGTTGCCTCTCCTTCACGTTTCCACAGGCTTTTCCCTCCAGATTTACTCCTCCAGCCAGAGCGATTCGTCAACCTTGGAATTGATCCGCCAAAGGGAGTTCTGCTCTATGGCCCTCCTGGCACTGGCAAGACTCTCTCAGCTCGTGCGGTTGCAAACAGGACTGACGCGTGCTTCATTCGCGTTATCGGCAGCGAGCTCGTGCAGAAGTCGAGCTTCTGTTGCTGCGCTAATGCATAGGTATGTTGGTGAGGGCGCCCGCATGGTGCGCGAGTTATTCCAGTTGGCGCGAACAAAGAAGGCCTGCATTATTTTCTTTGACGAGGTCGACGCTATTGGAGGCGGGTGTCCATCCTCACCATCTTATTGCGCAGGCGCGCGCTTTGACGACGGTGCTGGTGGGGATAATGAAGTTCAACGCACCATGTTGGAAATTGTCAATCAGCTGGACGGATTTGACCCTAGGGGCAACGTCAAAGTGCTCATGGCGACGAACCGGTCATCCCACTGGCTACAGTCTTTACTAAACTAACAGACCTGACACTCTTGACCCCGCGCTGCTGCGCCCTGGCCGCATGGATCGCAAAGTCGAGTACAGCCTCCCCGACGTCGAAGGCCGAGCGCAAATATTTCAAATCCACACCAAGACGATGAGCTGCGAGCGGAACATTCGATTTGAGCTCTTGGCCCGTCTTTGCCCCAACTCAACAGGTTTGCCATTGTTCTCTTGTTTGTTAACCTTCCAGGGGCCGACATTCGAAGCGTCTGCACTGAGGCTGGAATGTTTGCTATTCGCGCGAGGCGGAAGGTCAATATCGGCATATTTGATCCCTAATATGCCAGACTGTGACGGAGAAAGACATGATTGACGCCATCAACAAAGTTATCAAGGGATACGCCAAGTTCTCCGCCACTCCAAAGTACATGGTGTACAATTAACCCTCGCGCCCGCTGTAAATGTTCAACAACCCCCCTCCCTTGTTCACATGGCCGCCCGAAAATGTTTCGTCGCTTCGTCGTAGCGCTCCTCCCGCACGCGCTTGGACAGCCGTTGAAACTGCCCACCTTTCAGCGCATAGGAAATATCATCAGCGCCAATAAGCCCCCCCCCCCTTGACGCAACGGCCAACGCTGCGGCGCGGTACAGCCCCACAACATCAGCCTTTGAAAACCCGTCCGTCTCCCCCACCACCACCTCGACGTCAACGTCGGCATCAGCGCGCTGCCGCAGGAGCGCCTGCAGCATCGCGTGCCTCTCCCCCTCATCAGGGTACCCTACAAAATAGGCGCGGTCAAACCGGCCCGGTCGCAGTAGCGCGGCGTCAAGGAGGTCTGGGCGGGTGGTGCAGCCGACGACGACGAGGCCCTCACACTTTGAAGAGACGCCATCGAGCTCGTTTAAGAGCGCGCTGAGGACGCGTGCGCCAATTTCGTGGCCCGAGGATGACATGTCTTGCAGATGAGCTTAACGGCGTGCCGATCAACCTCTTTTAGGGGCGATGGCGTCAAGGTCATCAAAAAAAAGCACGCAGGGACTGTTAGCACGGGCCTGTCTGAATATCCGCCGGACTTCTTCTTCGCTTTCGCCCAGGTACCGCCGGTACAGCTGCGTCCTTTCACGATGTTAAAAATAGATGCGGAAGGTGCTCACCCCGTGACGCAAACGCTCGCTACGCCCGTCGCCGCAAGAGCCGCAAGCACGGCGGTCGTCTTGCCGCAGCCAGAGGGTCCAAAGAGGAGGACCCCCGACGATGCGGGGAGGTTCTACGCGAGTGAGGAAATGGAAAAAAAAGGGGGGGGGGGTTGAAACCATTTTTTTGAAGGCGTCCGAATGGAGAAGGGGGGTGAGAATGGCATGAGCGAGAAAGGTCTGAGTTGCGTCGTGGCTTCAAGAGATTAAGCTCGCAGGAGGACAAGGCGCACAACGCATGGGGGGGGGGGGGGGGGGGGGGGCCAGTA
>JAIYDP010000447.1 GCA_027487435.1 Verrucomicrobiaceae bacterium
CCCCCCCCGTTTCCCCGCCCCCCCCCCCCCCCCCTCTCAAACATGAGCGGGCGCAAGAGCTTCTGGCCTCGAGACCCCATGATCTCTCCCAACGTCACAGTCAGCCGGCCTTCAGACGAAAGATTACAAAAGGGGGGGGGTACCGAGGAAGTCGTCATCCTCGAGGGAGTCCGTCTCGTTGTCGACGTCGTAGAGGAGGAATTCGAGGGGCTGCTTCTCCTCGAACAGGTACGTCAGCTCGAACTGGCGGGAGAAGACGGGGTTGAGGGAGTTGCTGTGGGATAAGGGAGCAAGAGGGTCGTCGAGTGACTTGATCTTCTCCGTGCGCCCGACCACCCTCCATGCCCCACTTCGGTCTGCAGCCTTCACAACGCTGTTGGGAGTAAGGGTGAGCTTGCTGAGGCGAAAACCAAAGGGGGTCGCTTTTGCTGAGGACATCCCTGTTCTTGAGATCTTGACTTGTCATTTTTGTGCGTCATCGTGGCCTACTTTGGCAAGAAATCGACAATCGGACAACGGACGACGGAGCCGCCATTATGAGATATTGGCAATTTCAAAGTTACAATGTTCCATCACACTTTCGTGTCCAGTGCAATGCGAAACGGACATTTTTTCCAGTGAATTCAAACCAAATTGTAAGAAAGTACTGTCAGCCTCAAATAACACTTTGTCCCTCGTTAGAATTCTGGCAAATACACATTGAATATATCATGGGGTCGTAGCTCAAATGGTAGAGCGCTTGGTTCGCATCCATGAGGCAGCGGGATCGATACCCGTCGGCTCCATTTTCTTTTTTCGTCTTTTTTTTCTCGAGCGTTTTTTCGCTTTTATTTTATTGGCGGGAAATGAATGTTGTTCATCTCTGGAGGGCTTGGGGACGCGATGAACAGGACAATTTCCGGGTTATGCTCTCGAATCCGACGGTTCAATGTCTCTCTAACCTCAAGCCGATCCAAACTTCTGAGTTTGTTCCAGTGGCAGTTACGTCCGTCGCCACTCACACATCTCCACCCCATTCTCCCCTCTCCCTTCCATCTGGGCAGCATCCGCCAAGTCCCGCTGTCACATCACCTCAACGTTCGAGGCATGATACAGAAGAACCTCCATTCTGTGGATTCCTGACCGGCAAAGGAAAGAAGGTCAACATCTCCCCTCAGAAGCATCAGCGCGCAGTATCTCTCCTCGGTGAAGACTTTGCCGACTTGTCCAAGTCCCTCGAACAAGTTCAGACGCCCGACAAACACCCAACAATCAAAAGTCAGCCTCCCCTATCCGATGGCTTCGAGACCGCGCGCGGCTCGCGGATTTCCGTCCGGCCCCAGCAAGTCGCCGACGCGAAGAAACTCCTCGGTGATGACTTTTTCGACGTCTCAGCCCCCCCCCTTCTGTGCTCGCAGGCTACTTCAGGGGGTTTCACGACAGGACGACTCGCCAAGATTTCACCCCCCCCTCTTCACGTTGAGAGGGCGAAGAAGATTCTAGGTGAAGATTTTTATGAACCCCCCCCCTCTTTCCTCCCCAACCTGGACATCCAAGACCTTTCCGCCACCCCTTCGAAACCCGAAGCGGCGCCGCCCCCTCCTCCCTGCTTCCTCTCGGGACGCAACGCCCCCCTCAAAATCTCCAAGGCGCACGTCAGCCGAGCGAGGGACGTCCTCGGCGAAGACTTTTTTGACTTCTCCGTGCCCGCCACCTCTGTTTCCACAACGGAGGGGAGGGGTCCAGAATTGGAGGTGGGAGGCTTTCAAACTGGGAGGGGGGCTGTGGTCGCCATCTCTTCTGCGCAGAAGCGGCGCGCGATGGAAGTATTGGGTGACGATTTTGAGGAGGGGGGGTCTTCGCTTGAAGTGCCGCATCTGATTTCTGAAAAAAATGAAGGGGGAGGGGAGGCAGACATTGCGGCTCGCGCCTCCCAAGGGTTTCAATCTGGGAGGGGTGCTTCCGTTTTGATCAGTGCGGCGCAGCGGCGTCGGGTGGAGGAGCAGCTTGGGGCCGAGTTTGGGGGGGGGGGTGGGATCGTACAACCGACCCCTCCTCAAAAGAGAGGCGCATTCAAACGTTGGGCCTCCTAAAAGAAATTCTAACCCTTTTAGCCCCGCAGATCATCAAGCGCCCCGCGAGCGCGTCATTTTCCACCCCCCCCCCAAAGCGCGCAAGCGTCGCATCAGCGCCACCAGCGCCAGAAGAGCCAACCGCCCCAACTTTGTGGAGCGCGTTGCTTCAACTCACCGACTCAACAACCACCCCCTCCCTCCCTCCGACGCCGCACCTCCCACAAAGCCCCCCCCCCCCCGAAGAAACGGAGTCGTTCGAGATTGAGCTGCTGCGGCAGGGGTCTCTCCTCGAGGCTACGCGCGCGACGAGCGCAGCGGTTACGCCACTTGTGGGGCAGCTTGGGGAGGGGGGGGGGGATTTGACGGCGGCGTCAAATGAGGCGACGCGGCCGCGCGCGATGCGGCGGGAGGAGGAGGAGGAGGGGGGGATTGGGCCGAAAACGCTTTTTTTGACGACGCCGAAGCGGATTGAAGCGAAGGAAGATGAGTCTTCCCTTCGCTTCAATGCCCCCCCCGTGTCGTATCAAATGTACGCGTCTTTTGACACTTGGTGCTATTTATAGATGGAGGGTCACCCCTTTTGGCAAGTGCTTTTCTTTTCTTTTTTAGCCCATTACATTTCTTTTTATTGCACACATATTGCGTCATAAATATCTGATGAATATTCTTCCTTTCCCTCATACTGATCACCCTTAGCCCGCGGCATGTCCTCACGATGACGACGTCCTCCGCTGCCGATTTCTCTGGGGGGGGGGTGTCGTTTCCGGCTGTCGCCGATGCCTTGCGCGCCGAGGGCCTCAAATTCGAAACGGACTGGCTAAAGAACCATTTTAAATGGATCGTGTTTAAATGCGCGTGCCTTGAGCGTTTCAACCCCCCCCTCTTCGCGACACGCAAGCTGACGCTTGCAAATGTCTTAAAGGAGTGCCGATTCAGGCAAGAGCTGCTTTTAACTATTTAACTCTCTTTTTTAAAACAGTCCATCTTTTTTTTAATATTTCTTTTTTGACAGAGTTTTTTTGTTAAAGCCCTTGGGCATCCTGTGGCCTTTCCCAATTTTTTTAATGAACCCAATATTCCAACTTAAAATCTAGTTAATGCAGCCATTGCGCTGGTTAAAGAACCCAATGATTCTGCATATTCTTCTTTAAGTCACGATAAAATAAATCCTTCTTTTAAAATCATTCTTATTCTTGGCGGTCTATTCGCGTATATATATAAATAAATATCAAAACGCCATAATCAAAATTGGCAAAATCGCCCCCCAACCTGACGCCGAAGGTACCGTCGCGAATTTGTGGACTTGCGCTCGTCCGTCATAAAGAGTATTTTGGAGAAAAATGAGCTTTCATCCCGCCACATGGTTCTCTTCATCTCCCGCCTCTCATTCGAAAGTACACCCCCCCCCCCCTCATCCCGTCGACTCACCCCCTCCCCTCTCCTGCAGAGTCCGGCCTCTGGGCCGCAGAGCTGAGCGACGGGTGGTACCCCCTCCCCGCGACGCTCGACGAGCCCCTCCAGCGGCTCGCCGCAAACGGCCGCCTCTTCGTCGGCCTCAAGCTCTCCGTTTGTGGCGCGCAGGTCCCATCCTATTTTTAGTTTTCATATTTTGCCGCACACCCGCGCCAAGCATGCGTTGACGATTTTAACCCCCCCCCCCAGTTGTTGGACCATCCCAATCCAACCGGGCCCTTGGAGCCGCACGGCGCGAAGTTGCGGCTGGGAATGAACGGCACCCGTCCCGTCAAGGGGGTGGTGCGGCTTGGGCTGCAGCGGCTGTTGGCGCCTCATATTCCCCTCGGGTCTGTTTATTTGGACGGGGGGGGGGTGCCGTCCGTGCGCGTGACGCTCGTGCGGAAGCTGCCCCTCCTCTACGTTGAAGAGGGGGGGGGGGGAAAGAGGGTTTTTCGAACACAAAGGGGAGAGGATCGCGCCGCGCGCGAGTTTGAGGTGTGTGTGGGGGGGTATGTCGTCGCTAGAATGAGATCGCTCAAGCTTTATTTTTAAAAATGAAAAATTCGTTTTGTTAGTTTGCTTTTTTAATTTTCGAAGGCGTCGCTTGAGGCCGAGGTCGACAGCATCCGTCGCAGGGTCGATTTGGAGGGGAGGGGTACATTTTGGCGCGTTGCATTTCTCACCCCCCCCCCCCCATTTCGCAGGGAGGTCCGCTGCCGACGTTGAAAAATCATTTTCAGACGCCATTGAAGAGCTTCGAGTGCGCTCTTTGCCCCCCCCCCCCTCCCCTCGCCCTCTGGCAACTTCGTGCGCTTTCCTTACCCCCCCCCCCCTCAGGCCTCCCCCCGCGCTACCCGCACTGTCATCCTCCTCCTCCGCCTCGCCGTCGCATCCCCCGCCGGCGCCGCTGCGCTCGTGAGCTGGTGGCGCCCCCCCCCCGACCTCTTCGCCCTCCCTGACGGCGCCATCGTC
>JAIYDP010000013.1 GCA_027487435.1 Verrucomicrobiaceae bacterium
ACCCCACCCCTCGATCCCATGCGCGGCGATTCCTCCCCCTTCGCTTCGCTTCGCTTCGGCGCCAGCGCCCGCGTTGCTTCGACCGCCGGGTATTTCGCCGCCACCATTTGGACCACCCCCCCATCCGCGCGCCCCAACCCAAACGCCGCGTCGACGACGCGCATGTGCGCGGAGGGGTCCAACCGCGCCGCCGCGCCGGTTGGGTCGAGGACGTCTGCGCCAGAAATAGATTTGGCGCGCAGGTACGCCTCGACGCGCGCGTCCTTGGCGTCGCGGCCCATCTCTTTTTGAAATTTCAAATCGTACTCCCCCTCCAGCGCAGCGACCTTGGCCGACGCTTCGCTTCGCTCTGCCTCCAGCGCGAACTGCGCGACGAGCTTCGCTTCGCGCTCCCTTCGCTTCGCTTCCGCCGCGCGACGCTTTTTTTCCGCCGCCGTCACCAACTCCGCCTCCCGCCAAATCAAGTAGGGGTTCCCCCCCCGCGCCAGGATCTCGCGCTTCTCCGCTTCCCTTCGCTTCGTCTCCTCTTCCGCCTCTTGCCGACGGCGCTCGCGCTCCGCTTCGATTCGCTTCCTCGACGCCTCAATTTCCCCTCGCAGCCCCTCCATGGCGTCCTTTCGCTTCGCCTTCGCTTCGTCCGCCCCCCCCCCCCCAAACAAAAGCGCTCACCCTGTTATCTTTGGTCTTTTCCTCAACTTTCTCTAACTAAAGCTCGTTAAAATTCAACACGGCGCGGAGCGAACCTCCTTCCGCATCCCCTCCCTCTTCGCGCGCACCCTCTCCTCCGCCGCGCGCTGCGCCACCTCCGCCGCCACCAACCCCTCCCCCACCCGCGCCGCTGCCGCCTCCGCCGCCGCCTCCGACGCCGCCGCATTGGCGCGCATCCTCCGCCGCGCGCGCAACTCCGCCGCGCGGCGCTTGTCGGCCATGTACTCAGCGAGGACCTCCTGCTCGCGCATCTGCGGGGGGGGGGGGGTGAGGATGAGACGGAGGCGCCGCGCCATCGAATAAATCAAAACAAGCACCCCCCCCTCACAATGTCGCTCTCCGCGTCCTCCAGCGCGCGCACGCGCGCCTCTGCGCGCGCCACCTCCCCATCGGCGGCGCGCGCCATTGCGTCCGCGCGCTCGAGAACCCCCCCCTCCTCCCGCGCGGTTGTGCGCATGCGCGCAAGGGCGTCCTCCATCGCCATCGCAGCCGCCCTCATCCGCTTCGCTTCGTCTGTGGCGCCGTCGGGGGGGAGGGGGACCCCCTCCGCGTCGATGTCAGCCCCCCTCTGCCACAGCCCCTCCCGCAGCTTCGCCAAGCGACCCTCCCCCTCCTCAACCAGCCGATCCGCAGCCTCCTTCCGGATGCGCGCGTCAGCCGCAACAATCTTGCGCGCATGGAGTTCCGCCCGAAGGACGTCTGCGGCGCGGCGCGCCTCCGCAAGGGCCTTGAGGTGGTCGCGCTGCTCCTTCGAGCGGAAGTTGGAGGCGACGCCGTTGACGACCCTGCGGGCGAGGATGGCTGCCCGCTCGTCCTCGGGGTCTTGGAGGGGCGTTTCGTCGCGGCGGGAGGAGGGGAAGTCGTAGATGGGGGCGGGGGGCTCGTCGGACGGTGCGTCCGCGACGGGCTGCGGCTGCTGCGGCCGGAGGGTGGAGAGATGGTTGAGAAATTCCTCCGCAGGGGCGACGGTGAGGTCGGCACTGGAAGGACGCCATCGGTCGGGAGACGCCTCTTTACGCGGTGAGAGGAGTGAGGCGGAAAACCGTCGCTCGTCTTTCATGAACGGCGGTTGACTTTAAATTAAAAGCGAATTTCCACAGAAAGAACACAGCTGGTCCAGTCCGCTCCACAAGGCGCCCGCTGCAGCAGCGGGCTCTTCCCTCTCCCCCAGGGCCATCTCCTCCGACGAGCGGTCGTTTCACTCCGCCACGTCCATGGCGCTGCGCTGCTTCGCTCCCGCACCGCGCGCTTGGAGTGGCCGGGAGAGGCCTCCGTCCGCCGCCTTGAGCTCCAATGCGCAGAAGAAACCGTCAGCTCTTCACTGAACGAAACGTCGACGAAACAGCGGCGGGGGCTGGAGGCTAATGCTCCAAAGTGCAACTCATTTTAATAATTGGACAAATGGCGCCGCCCGTCGCCGTCACCGCCGTCGGAAGATGTACCTCGCCTCCTCCTCGTCGTACTCCTCGTCGCTGAACTCGTCGGCGCCGTGCGCTCGAAGCTCCTCCCTCAGCTCCTCGCTCAGCTGTGCGGGTCAATCATAGTCAAATGTTTGACAATGACAGGCACAGCCGAACGCGCAGCCTCGACCCGCCGCCGCCCCTCCGTCAGCTCCCCGTGCATCACCAGCGGGTCGACGGTTTCAACGTCGTAGATCGTCGACTGGATGTCGCTCACGTGCTCCAAAACGCGCTCTAACAGAACGATTTTGCTCTTTAGTTAGCGCACAAGAATGTGGAGAAAGAACTCGAAGTCATCGTCCGTCGCTTGCCGCGCCGTCGCCGCTCGAATGTCCTTCAGACCCGCCTCCCCCATGGCTCTGAGGGCCGCAAACTCTGAGAAGAAGTAGGACGCGTCGAGACACGCGAGGTCTTCGGGGCGGGACTCCGCCGCTGGGGCGTCAGGGCGCAGAGAAGGGAGGAATGCAAGGGACAAGCTTCTCCGTGCCGATTTCGGTTGGTGCGAGCACTGTTTCGACGGCATCGACCCAAAAGGAGCCGTATGCGGCGCCGCAGAGCGGGCAGACAGACCTGCATCGTTTGAAAAGGGCAGGGGGGAGTTGGACTTGTGTGCAGCCCATCGTCTGCAGCACCCTTCGCTAGAGGATGAGCAATGCGCGTGGAAGGGCTGAAACCAAAATCGGTGCTCGCACCCACCGAGCCGAGCGCCAGCACGGGCTGAGTGGCAAATCACACACTCTTCCCGCTCTGCCATAAAATAACAACTCTATCTCTATTTGTTAGAGAAGTCAAAAATGCAACAGCATCCGCAACGAGAGCGTTTTGTCAAGGCGCCCAAGGGGAAGAAGCTCCACTACCTGGAGGGTGGATGCAAGAGGTCCCGTGGAGGCGAAGTGGAGTTGCTGCCCGAGGGCGTCGTCGTCCGTCCGTGCGACGTGTGCAAGCACTGCCTGCGCAAGCGGGAGAGCTCTTCGAGCCCATTCGTCACCCCCCCGTCGAGTCCGGAGCCCCAAAAGACACTCCTCCCTCTGCCTCTGCCTGCTTCGGAACCGCAGCGACGTTCGCCGCCCAGACGGTCGCAGCCCGCTGCCCCCGCTGTCAGGCCGAAGGAGCCCCCCCCCGCCGAACATGCCCCCCCCCGCCGTCAAGGTGGAGATGCCCTCATGCAGCCCCCCCCCCCTCGAGGGGGAGAAGCCCTCCTCCATCCCCCGCATCTCCCCCCCCAACTCCTTCCCCTCCACAGGGACCCTCCCGTTCGACTCCCCCCCCCCCCC
>JAIYDP010000107.1 GCA_027487435.1 Verrucomicrobiaceae bacterium
AGAACAAGCCAGTAGTGGCAACAGCTAGGACGCTGTTGTTTCGCTTGCCTCGGGTGGCAGTTTGCCCTACTTCTCCGTTGTGCACACGCTGCCTCCTAGCTGTGCCACACCTTTTCGTTGTGCCAAAAATGAACCAGCACCTTCACCGCCAGTGCTTCACAATTGCCGACAGGGCTGGGCTTGAAGCGCTCATAGAGAAGCTGGACACCAAGACCGCCATCTACTTTGGCAGGACTTCCGAGCGTTACCCATCCACCAATTATGGGTGCATCGTGACACGCCTGGACGACGGTCGTTACTCCTACATTGTCGAGGGCCACGGAATCGGATCGAATCAGAAGCCCCCATCCGATTTAGATAATACCATCAGAAGAGTCTTTGCTGATTGCCAGCGATTAGGTGGGGGCGACACAGTGACAATTGAAACCACGGGAACCTAACCAATGCACAACAAGTCGGCACATCCAACGGCGGGCAACGTCTTTCTTTGAATTCTGGCTTTCATCCCCGCCGTGGATGGCCTATACGTTCGGCAAGAATTGCACCCCATGGCACTCAGCCAAAATGGCAAGTTTAGTTACGGCGAATCACAGATCGACATTCGCGTAGAGATCGCTGACTACGCGAATCGGAATGGATACCCAGCTACGCACTTCGCGGACGCCGTCTGCTCGTGTGGGCATCGCAGCTTCAAGCTTCTGATTGACGATACAGAAGGTGCAGCCGTTCGGGAGTGTAGCTCTTGCAAGGAGCGCCATCCAATTGGTGACAGTTCCGATTATCTTGCTGACGCATCGCTCGAAGAGTGTGAGTGTCCGTGCGGTTCTGAAGATTTCGAAATGACAGCGGGTGTTGCCCTCTACAATGACAGCGAAGACGTGCGTTGGATCTACATTGGTTGCCGGTGTCCCAAGTGTGGACTCACCGCTTGTTATGGCGACTGGAAGAATGAATATGAGGGCTACCAGAAGTTGCTCGCAAAAATCTGAAGAGCCGAACAAGTCGAGACACGCAACCCCCATCAGCCGCTCTGTTTTCATGGTTTTCCGTAGTTTTAACATCAACCCCGTCATCGACGTGCGCCCTCGCTGATAGGGTTGCGTGCTCTTTGACGTTCGGCAGAATATAATTTCCATGTATACGCCACCTAAATTTAGGGTCGAAGATCCAGAGCAAATCCGTTCCTGTATCGAAGAGAACTCTTTTGGGCTTCTTTTGTCTCTCGATGGGGTCGATATTCACGATACGCATACACCTTTTGTCCATGCCGATGACGGACGACACCTACTTGGTCATATTGCTAGGGCTAATCCACAGTGGAAGAGTTGGAAGGGTGGAACCACTGTGAAGGTCATATTCACGGGTCCACATTCCTATATTTCGCCTCGTTTTTACGTATCCGAGTTTGCTGTCCCAACATGGAATTATACGGCGATTTCAATTACTGGGCACGTCACGCTTATCGAAGACGAGAGTAAAGTGCTTCAGTTCTTAGATCGATTGATCGCTGATAACGAGTCTTCAGACGAGCCGTGGATTCTAGACCGGACAGATGAGCGCTATATTGCGCTTCTATCCGGAATCGTCGTTTTCTCAGTTTCAATGGATACAGTTGAGGCGTCGTTCAAGATGAACCAAAACAAGAGCGAGGAAGATCAGCGAAAGGTGATCGCCTCTCTTACTGCGACTGGCTGTCCATTTGATCGAGATGTTGCACGCGTCATGTCAAAAAACATCACAGTAGCCGAACAAGACGAGACACAGCAACCAAAGTCCTCGCAATGACCTCGATAAGCAAACATTCCGCGAGTGTTGAACTGCGCCGCGCTCAGGCTCCAGATGCAGAAGCTATCCAACTTCTCTATCGAGAGCTTGTGTCTGATTCCACGATTCGTGTGCTTCCCGAACACGTCGCCACCCTGGCGGAATCGCCTTCCAGTTTCCTCATTGTTGGATGTTCATCTGGAATTGTTTGTGCCACGGCGCTGCTCACCATTTGCCCAGACGTGATGTATCAGCGCCAGTCGTTTGGACTCATCGAGAACGTGATCGTAGCGGAGCGGCATCGCGGAGCAGGAATCGGAAGACGGCTCATGGAACATATTGAGGTTGTTGGACGGGATCACGATTGCACGAAACTCATGTTGCTTAGCGCTTCTCATCGGCACTCGGCGCATCGCTTCTTTGAGGCAGTAGGCTTTGAAGGAAACAAGAAGACAGGCTTCGTAAAGTATGGCTCTAAGTTCCGAACAACATGACCATCACCTGCCAATATCCCAAGAAGCCGAACAAGGTGCGGCTGGACAACCGCTGGGGCTGCTCTGTCGGCCATACTTTCTGTAACTTTAACCCGTTATCCTGTTTCGACGCTCACCCCCGCCCCAGCGGTGCCAGCGCTTGAACGTTCGCCAAAAGAATATGAATACCTCATTAAACAGCAATATGGTCCCAGAACAACGACTTAGAAGAGCAGTTGATATGCTGTCGGATACGTATTCTCAGAATCAATCGTATCAGGCACATATTCGAAGCCACTGGCTAAGCACATTTCTAATCATAGCGTACGGATGTATTGCTTATACGTATTCGCTAGATTATCTAGTTGTATTCTTAGGCACGTTTACCGTCATCTTCGCATTCGAATCTGAGAAGCATTCAATACGCAAGCGTGAGAATCAGCACTTGGAAGAATCTTTGCGCGAGATCATTAACTTGCTAGAGGCGCAATCGTTGGCCGACAAGATGCAAACACACAAAGGCGAACAAGCCGCATCATCCAACCACTAGAAGCCGCCCTGTTTCCATGATTTTCCGTAACTACAACACCAACCCGCGATCCACTTCCGCCCCCGCTTCTAGTGGTGGATGTGCTCATCGTTCGCCCAAAAACGAAACTTCCGCGTGCCATGCCAGAAGCACATCAGAGCATCGTCACACTCATTCGAGAGTTTCAGTCATCAGTCGCCCGAGCGGCAGAGATGTTCCGGCTGCATCGCGGGCTTTCCGATTTCCGGGACTGGCGGAGCATTGGTCTAGGTCAGTCTGGCACCGTCGATGATGCCGGCTCCCTTCGTTACTATTTCCATGGCATAGGCTGTGCATTTCATTTTGCCGACGGCTCAGTGGTTGACTGGGATTGGGGGCATGATGGTCGGAACGACGGTTTCGATGAGTGGCGGCTGCGTGGCTTCTGGGAGACACGACCACACCTCAGAGAACTTTTCCCTGATGAAGCAGCCTTGAAGCGGGCTTTCACCGATGCCGTTGCCGCTGGACGATTTGTTTCACCTTGGCGAGACCTGCACGACAGTCTTTACTACCTTCCAGAGGACATCCAGAGATGACACATTGCATCGCAACAAACCGAAGGCGAACAAGACGCATCATCCAACCACTAGAAGCCGCGCTGTTTCCATGACTTTCCGTAACTACAACCCTAACCCCGTGATCCACTTCCGCCCCCGCTTCTAGTGGTGGATGTGCTCATCGTTCGTCTCAAAACAATATGCTTACATCCGAGCCATCCCTGATACAAATCGTTTCAGACGGTGGCATTCTCATGGG
>JAIYDP010000154.1 GCA_027487435.1 Verrucomicrobiaceae bacterium
AAGTGCCGACTCACCTTCGGCGCCCCTCCAAGCATACGTCGATGCTTCCGAAGTGTCTTCAGCCCCCACTTTGCCCTTAGGACTGGCGTGAGCGCACGCAAAACTCGTCAGCTGCGCTTACAAGCGCGTGCTGGCTGCGCAGCCCACCTTGGCGGGAAAATTATAAATTGGGGACACCCCCCCTCTCTCGCTGGCATGCACACGCAGCATCCCGCACATGAAAATCGCATAGAGCAGCGTAAAAGCTCGAAAACGAGCTAAAATGCACAGCCGAGCGTAAAGTTGTGTCTTTTAGCGGAACGTTCATTTCGTGGCAGCCACAAGTTTGTGACGTTTCGTCGCCACCACAAACTCGTGACTCTTTGGAACAACAACAACTATGAAGGTGTTGCTTTCAATTCTTTGCATTTCTCTCGTGCTTGCGCGCGCTGAGGTCGCGCAGCCCTCTGAAGATATCAATGACCCAGACTTCTCTGACCTAGACGTCAACGATTTCGTCGAAGACGTCGAGGAGGACGAATCGGAGACTTCCCACTTTGACGACAAATTCAACAAGGAGCTCCAGACTGCCTTTGCGGCCGCTTCGAAGCTCCTCGTTTCTCATGGCGAGGCTGCGCTTGAGCAGCCCCTGGAGGACCTGGAGATGCAAAATGCGCAGGACCCCATCGCGGCGACGCATGCCAAGTCCATGCACGCTCAGCTCGTCCAGCTCCGCACGCGTCTGTTCAACGACATGGAGCGTGCGGGCAACTGCGCCCCCCCCAAGAGCTCGAAGGTCGTCTATCAGCAGTACCTCGACGCTGAGGCCACTCTCGTGTTGCGCCGCAAGGACGTGACGACGATCGGGGCGCGCCTCAAGACGACGGAGGGGTCGCTCATCACCCGCCGCAAGGAGCTCTCGACCATCTCCTCCCTCCAGAGCACCCACCTCGCGTCCGCCAACACGCAGAAGGCGAGCCTCAAGACGGAGGACGGCTTCCTGCGCGACCTGCGCAAGATGGTTGTTGACCTCGAGGGCATCAGCGAGCTGCAGCTCGACGACCGCGCCGCAACTACCGCGCGCATGGAGGCCACCCTCGGCTCCCTCAAGGCCCTCAACACCCTCCGCACTGACGACGTCGAGGACTTGCAGGACCTCCTCGGCCGCAAGTCGACGGAGAGCTCGTTCATCCTCGCGCTGATTGACCGCCTCTTGAGCGAAAACGCGCAGCGCGTCGTTCAGCTCGACAAGGAGATTGCCAAGTACGCCGCCGACGTCAAGGGCGTGCAGGCGCAGGTGACGACGCACGAGGCGTCGCTGGCGACGGACCAGCGCTCCCTCAACGCCCTCAAGGTTCAAATCGGGCAGCTCGAGACGTCGTCGAAGCAGCTGCGTGGCGAGTACTTGGCGCTGCAGGAGGCCGAGAAGGCGGCGGAGGTGTGCAAGAAGAACCGCGACGTGATGCTGCGCGAGATTGGGCAGATCGAGAAGATCCTCGCCAAGCTCGACCTCTGCCAGTACCGCCCCGCAAGTGACCGCGTCCCTCCCCCCCCCCTAATTGTGGTAGAGGTGAAGGCCGTTGGTACCGCCCACGCAGTCGGCGACCCCCACTTGCGCACCTTCGACGGCCGCGCGTGGGACTTTTTCAACGGCAACTCCGACAACGTCCTCGCGACCCTCTCTGATGGCTCGCTTGAGGTGCAGGAGCGCGTGGTCAAGTGCTCCGGCGCGATCACCTGCGGCACCGCTGTAAGCAGACTCAAACTCGTGATGTCTGAGCTTTTCAGGCGGCCATCCGCTTCAACAAGGACGTCTTTGTCGTCCAGTCCGGCGTCGCCCTGTCCTTCCGCCTCAACGGCGCCGCCTTCACCCCGCGCACCGCCGTTTGGGTGCGTTCCGCCGTCTGCTCTTTCTTACCCGCGCAGTACAGCCCAACCGCCAACACCGCGGCGCAGATCCACGTCAGCGGCCGCAGCGTCGTCTTCAAGATGAACGGCATCACCGTGCGCGTCAACGGCTGGGGCGCATGGAACGGCCCCGGGCAGTACCTCGAGGTCTTCCTCGACGCTGAGGCGCGCTACTCGACCGGCTGCCACTTGCGCGGCCTGTGGGGCGACTTCAACGGCAATGCCGCCAACGACGCTGCCATCGGCTCTATGAACAACCACTGTGCGCCGACTTGGTTGATGCTAGTGTCTGACTGACAAGGGGTCGTGTCCGGTTCGCGCTCCCTCTTTGACAACAGCGCTCAGCGTCGCGAAATGACGCAGCACACGTGGGCGCCGCATTGGGCGCTGCTTGAGGAGAGCGAAGACGCTGAGGTTGACGCGGGTCAGAGCAGTTGCTCCGGCGACAAGTGCGCTGCGGCGAGGAAGACCTGCAAGGGCATCAGCGACAAGTTCGGTTTGGGCATGGGCGAAGGGGCCCTCAACGAGTGCACCCTCGACCTCGCCAACGGCAAGCCTGCGGACATGAACGAGTTCACCCGCTCCGTCGTCGTCTCCCAGGTCGAGCTCCAGGAGGTCCGCGTCATCGCCGAGTGCGCCGCCGTCAGCTCCTCCAACAGCTTCGCCCCCTCGTCCGGCGCCATCGACGGCTTCTACACCGGCCTCTGGATCAAGCCCTCAGCCTCTTCGTCCGGCGTCATCTTGGCGCGCGTACCTACCCCCCTCAACCTGTTGCATAACTCATGCAGACCCTTTCTGGTTGCAACGCCCCCCTCTCTGTCTCCGTTGGACCCAAGGGTGCCCTCTCATTGAACGGCAAAGCCCTCGGCATCTCCGCCGCCGTCGACAAGTGGACTCAAATCGGTGTCTCCGTCGATGGCAAGCCCGGCCAGTCCCGCGTCGAGGTGTTTGTGAACGGCAAGACCGTGCACTCCAGCAAGTTCGTGTCGTCCGACAGGTGCTTCTCGTCGGTCGGGACCATCTCCCAGGGCAACGTCGGTGGTGCGTTCGTGTCGAAGGTCTACTACGTCCCCTTCGTCCTCCCCAACCACATCGTCAAGCGCCGCTTCTTCGACGGCTCCCGCCCCACAGGCTGCTGAGCCGATCTGGTCTAAAACTGCTAAGAAGCGTCAAGTAAACCCCTTGCTGACGCAATGGCTCTGATTCATTTGTTGACCTTGAACCAGAGCCTCCTTCGCTTCGCTTCGCTTCCGTTTGATACGCGCATCCTACAGTTTAATTCGGTCTAGCTCAAACCCCCATGCAGATCTTCGTCAAGACTCTCACCGGCAAGACGATCACCCTCGAGGTCGAGTCCTCCGACACCATCGAGTCCGTGAAGGCCAAGATTCAGGACAAGGAGGGCATTCCCCCGGACCAGCAGCGCCTCATCTTCGCGGGCAAGCAGCTCGAGGACGGGAGGACGCTGGCTGACTACAACATCCAGAAGGAGTCCACCCTCCACCTCGTCCTCCGCCTCCGTGGCGGCAACGAGCGTGCGGAGCCTGACGTGGCTGTTCCTGAGGGTGACGCCGACAAGGGCGCTAAGATCTTCAAGACCAAGTGCGCGCAGTGCCACACCATCACCGCGGTACAACCCCCCCCACCCACTCTCCGCCCACCAGGCCGCGCCAATCGCCACTGTCTCACGGCTTAGGGCGGCAAGAACCTTCAGGGCCCGAACCTGCACGGCATCATCGGGCGCCCCGCGGGGTCTGTTGCGGGCTTTGCGTACAGCTCCGCCAACAAGACGTCGGGCATCACGTGGTCTGACAAGCACCTCATGGTCTACCTCTTGGACCCCAAGAAGTACATCCCGAACACAAAGATGGTCTTTGCGGGCCTCAAGAAGGAGGACGAGCGTGCGGATCTGATCGCCTTTCTCAAGAAGGGCGAGTAGGTGCCATTTTGACTGTTTTTGTGCCTCGCGACCCCAGTAAAGTCGTCCCGTTATGGATTCGGTTCCGCATCGCGACGGTCGTGGCGGTGGGGGCATGCAGGAGGTGCCTTTGTTTGGCGTTGCGTTGGGAGCGAAAAGTCGATTGTCGCGCTTTGCGTGAAGAGGCCAGACGCATCGGAATTCAAAATAAGTCACTCCATTATCGCCACTGCTTGCTATTTCAGCGCATGGGGTAGGGGGAAAGTGGGTGCGCCCACTCCTGTGCCTTCAATTTCAATTTCAATCGTTAATTTCGAGGTGTTCGTTAATTTCGAGGTGTTCGTTAATTTCGAGGTACATGGGAGAGGAATTGGAGACCGTCCTGCTGTCGAAGCCCTCCCCCGCGGCGTGCGAGGCTGAGGAGTGCATGGTGCGCACACGCCGCTTATGCCATACCCCTCCCCCTCCCCCCCGCGCTAGGAGTGACCCCCCCCCAGATCATCGACGCCGTCGAGTACCGCCGCGACGTCGCGTCCCTCCGGTGGCTCCTCGCCCTCGTCTGCGCCCTCCCCGCCTTCATTCCCCTCCTCTTTTGGAAGTGGTACCCCGTCCACTTCTTCCGCGCCCACAGCCGCCACTCCAAGCGCACCGACGCCACCCACGCCCTCATCAGCGTCCGCCCCCCCTCCCTTCCAATTAATTGCGCTCACCCGCACAGAGCCGCGACGACGCCATCACGATTTGTCCTATTTTCGAATTCACCCCCCCGGACGCACCCCACCCGCTGCGCGCGTACGAGTTCCGCTTTCAGAAGTACATTTGCACCCCCCCCTCAGGCGACTTCGACGCCGTCTCGTAGGGCCCCCACCCGCCCCCCCTCTCCCTGACTCGACGCAGGTACGACCTAGCGCGGCCCTTTAAGACATTCCGCGCCCTCAGCGCCGGCCTCTCCTCCGCCGCTCACGCAAGTGTCTTTTCGCGCTTTGGCCCCAACGAAGTTGCGGTGCCGGAGCGCTCCATCGGCAAGCTCCTCGTTGATGAGGTTGGGGGGGGGGGCAGGGGTCGCGCTAACTAAAAGGTGCTGCACCCGTTTTTTATATTCCAAATTTGGTCTGTTATCGTTTGGAATTTAGAGGTGAGTCCTTAAAGCCCCCCCCCCTTGTCTAAAAGCTAAAAGGTCTATTACTATTACGCCGCATGCATCGCCGTCATCTCCATATTTTGTACCCCCCCCCCCGCCCGCCGGCTCCCCAAGTGACGCCCAAGCGATCGTCACGACCCTCGTCTCCACCCGCCGCAGCATCGCTTCGCTTCGCGAAATGGCGCGGTTTGAGTGTCGCGTCCGCGTCCACCGCGACGGTCAAGGTCGAGCTCTAAATCCCGTCCCTAAAGCCTTTTAGTTCAAGAAGTCTCCTCAACGGCCCTCGTTCCCGGCGATGTCTTTGAGGTCTTAAAAAATATCCCCAAATTTCCAGCCCTCTCCCCCTCGTCCAATCCCATAACAAACAAACTCATTTTTCCGACAGATCGTCGACGGCCTGACCCTCCCTTGCGACGCCCTCCTCCTGCGCGGCGCCGCGGTCATGAACGAGGCCATGCTAACAGGCGAGGCCGTCCCGGTCCTTAAGTCCTCCCTCCCCGACGCCCCCCACGTCTTCGACATCGTGACCCCCCCGCGCTCGCATCTCACCCCCCCCTTTTTTTTGCCAAAAGGAGCGCGACCGCAAGCACGCGCTCTTCGCTGGCACCTCAACTGTGGAAGCTCGCTTTTACGGCGACGAGAGGGTCCTCGCGCTGGCGGTTCGGACGGGCTTTCAAACGGCGAAAGGCCGGCTTGTTTGCTCCATTTTATTTCCTAAAGTCAGCTCTATCGTGTACTTTCGACTTACTCTAACAGCCAAGCAAGTTTGCCTTTTACGCGGACTCTTTTAAATTCGTCGGCGTCCTCGCCCTCATCGCCCTTGCGGGCTTCGCGTTTTCGGTCCAAAACTTCCTCCGCAACGGCATCGCAACGGCTGTGGGGGGGGGCGGGCTAGATGCAAAGGGGAGGGGGGGGGGACA
>JAIYDP010000425.1 GCA_027487435.1 Verrucomicrobiaceae bacterium
GATCGACGTGTTTCATGGGATTTGATTTCCGTGATTGATCCACTACTGACCTTGCCTCTTTTGGTGATGGTAGTTGTGGGGATGATACGTCGATCAAAGAGATGGACTATTTCGGCAATCTGTTGGGTGTTACTCTATCTAGGATGTTGTTTGGGGCAGCAGCAGCGAGTGTTGCAGCAGGCGAGAACAATCGCGGAAAGTCGGGGGCATGAAATGACGCGCATCACGGCGAAGCCATCGTTTGGCAACATCGTGGTGTGGCGCGTGTTGTATGAGCACGAAGGCGAAGCTCATATTCTGGCCCTGCGTGCTGGGACTGTGATGGAAGTTATGGGAACGAGTCGTGCAAAAATCGTTAGAGCCGGTATGGTGGATGGTGTAGTGCCGGGTACCATGGTGGCGAAAGATATTGAAAGGTTCGCTCATTTTTCCGATGATTGGCTTGTTTGGCATCCGGAGAAAGCCGGGATCTTGGGCGATCTTCGCTATGCAGTGAGGCCTGATCGTGTTTCGCCGATGTGGGGGATTTTGGTAGATAGCGGAAGGCCTGATGTTCACGTTAGCTTCCATTCCTTTCGCCAAGTCCGCGGTCAAGAGTGGGGCGAATTATGGAAGATGATTTGCGGACATCGTTAGATCGATGGATCGAACTGTTAGGGCTTTGGCTTCTTAGTTTTTCATTTACAAGGCATCACCCTCTTCCTAGATTGTTCGTCTTACGATGATCCTATTTCACTACCGATGCAAATGGTCTAAGTTTGCAATTGCTTCAGTTGCTCTCGCTTTCTGTTTTGTCTGTTGCCATGAAGTCTTGGCCGCAGACCTAGATGAATCTGCTTCAGGATTAACAAAAATGGATTTGGATGATAAACGTCCTCATGATGCAGTTCAGATCATCGGTGAGAAGGAACATCGATTAATCCCTGAAAAAGCGGAGATCAAAAACCAGTGGGTTTTTAAGGACGGAGTCATGACGGCATCTCCCATGTGGGACAGCCTAATAACACCGGAAACGTATCAAGATTTTCGAATGCATGTTGAATTCAATGTGAACGATGTTCCTAACGTCGATGCAGAGAAAAATGGTAATTCTGGCATCTATATCCAGCAGCGTTACGAACTCCAGATTCTTAATTCCCATGGAGTTACGCAGGAGGACTATAAGTCCAGTTACGCTGGTAGTATGTATCGTCAGAAAATGCCAGATAAGCTAGTGTCGAAACCAGCGGGCGAATGGCAAAGCTATGATATTGTCTTTCGCGCTGCGCGCTTCGATGGTGAGAAAAAGGTGGCAAGTGCGCGGATCAGTGTACACCACAATGGGATACTCATTCACGATGATTACGCGCTAACGAACAAGACTGGCGCAGGGAGAAAGGAAGGGGCTGAGCCATTGCCTATTATGTTCCAAGGTCATCAAAATCAGGTGAAATTCCGCAATGTGTGGATCCAGCGTTTGCAGTTAGAGCCAGCAAAAAAATTTTTGCTGGATGCAAAGTAGATGGCAATAGATGCGTGATGGCTTTCGATCACCCCCTCATTCGACCGATTGTTTTCCTGAGGCATTTAATCCGAAGTATGCTGCCGTCATTCTCCGCCATCATTTGCTGCGCAAGAAATTTCAGACCTTGGGGCAGCATTTTGGGATGCAGCCCAACGCGGCCATGGAACGCCTTGCACATCAAAGCATGGCAGCGACTTGTTGGCGCCTGTTTCGGATCTCGGGTTCAAGAACGCAAACATTTGCGCCAATTTTTTCGCAAGTGTCGTCTTGCCCCGAACAAGATTGCAACCGCCTATGTGATGTCGTTATAGAATTCCCAATGATGTCGGAGAATTGCGACGTTCTTCGGCTTTACGGTGCATCTTATTGATCAGAGAATTTTTCGTCCTTGTATCAAACGGATCAGAACGATCACGACGGCAATGACGAATAAAATGTGGATGAATCCGCCCATCAAAGTGCTCGTGATAAGACCGAGCAGCCAGAGAATGATCAGTGTAACGGCGATGAGATTCAGCATACTGATTCCCTAGCGAGTGGCTTCCTGAATGTTGTTGCCAGTGGCTTCAACATCGCGCCCTGCTCCGCGGATGGTGTTGCAGCTGGTGGCAAGAAATTCCAGCGCGATAGCACAAAAAAGAAATGGAAGTAGGCGGCGAGTAGTAGTTTTCATTAGGATCGTTTCGTTATGAGTTAGCAGAATTGCTACAAAGAACATATTCGCGCAACGACGATAATTCCATGGGGTGAAAACCTACTTTTCTGTGTGCCGAGCAGAATTATGGACAGCTCGTTGCGTCGATTTGTGATAAAAATCGTTGTCTTAGATCATGAAATTGTTAAGTTTCCGTCGAAATGTTGTTTTTACGCCTAGCTTTCAAAACATCATCCTTCGTCAAAAAAACCTACTAAACCAAAAAATCCTCATGAAATCGCGCTTCAATTCCTTACTGTTTAACGCCATCTCAGGCTTTGCCTTGGTCTTTGGTGCATCACATTCATTCGGTGCAACGGAAACCTTCAACACCGTAGGCACGTTCAATTGGGTCTGCCCAGGCGGCGTGACCTCAATCCAAGTTGAATGCTGGGGAGGCGGCGGCGCGGGCGGCGCGGCTACCAAAGTGACGAACACTGGCACCAACACTTCTCAAAACGGCGGCGGCGGCGGGGGCGGAGCTTATGCAAGAAGAGTTGTAGTTCCCGTAACACCTGGTTCATCTTACACCATAACGATTCCGGCGGCAGCAGTGAGTGTTGTAGCTACGGACTTGACGAGCAATACTCGGGGTCAAACTGGGGGGACTGTGACGTTTGTTGGTAACTCAGGTGTAACGGTTACCGCTGTCGGCGGGCAAGGTGGTGTGAGTATCTTGAGAGATTCAAATGTGACGGCGGGCGGAGCGGCTGGCGCAGGGGGCGCGGTTGCTGCGAGTTCGGGTGATGTAGTCTTCGCTGGCGGAGCGGGTTCTGCGGGCAACACAGGTGCTACAAACGTAAGTGGATCTGGTGGCGGCGGCGCAGGTAATGCTGGTGCAGGTGGTGCGGGATTTACTTCCACCGCAAGTCCCTACGTTGGTGCGGGTCTGGGAGGAACCATAGGAGGCGGTGCAGGTGGTGTTGGCCGCACGGGTAACCCGGCGACCTCTGGAAACACAAACAAAGGGGTAGGCACCCCCGGAGCGTCCCCAGGCGGTGGCGGCGGCGGGGCCAAAAATCAATCAAATACTTCTTTTCTCGGCGGCGCCGGTGGATTGGGGCAGATCGTCCTTACTTACCCCGATCCTCCCGCCAACTTTAAAGCTAACAATTCAGACAATCTCAACATCTCCTCAAGTTGGACTGCGTTCCTGCCGACAGCAGGAAATATTGTAGAGTGGAACAATATTGTTACGGCGGCGAACACCACTTCGCTCGGTGCTAATTTATCTTTCTCTGGTATAAAAATTTCCGATCCCGGCGGACCTGTGACCATCAACGCGGGTAACACTCTGACCTTGGGCTCCGCAGCTATTGACTTGGACCTGAGTGCTGCAACACAAGATCTGACTGTAAATTCTGATCTCGCGATGAGTGCCACCAATGTCTGGGACGTGGCTGCATCGCGCACTCTCACTTTTGGTGGGGTAATTAGCGGTTCTCAACCCGTGACTAAGCAAGGGCTTGGAACTGCGATTTTAACTACAGCAAACACTTACACTGGAACAACCTCAGTCAACGCGGGAACATTGGTAATCAATGGCTCCAGCACAGGTTCGGGCGCAGGCACCACCAATCGATTAGTGATCGGCTCCGGTGCTGGCACGAATGGTGCGGTCACTGTCGGCAGTGGAGCTGGCTCCATGAGCTTTGGTGGCGATGGCTATACAAATGCCGTGCAGGTGGGCGTTACTGGTGGCACAGGAGCGCTGACGATCAACGGTGGAACGGTGAATCTTGCCGGCACTACTGGCACTGCCGCTGCCTCCCTCAATATTGGCGTCCAAGTACCGGTTGCAGGCTCATCACCTGGAACTGGCTCTGTAACAGTAAATAACGGGACGCTCAACGTTGGACAGCGTATCATTATGGGAGCAAACAATATCGCTTCCAGTGGCACCCTGACAATCTCTGGTGGTGCTGTAAATGTAGGTTATAACGGTACACTAGGCTACACGGGCCAAAATCCAGGAGTCGTGTTTTTTGGTAGTGGCACCGGGACGCTCAATCTGGATGGTGGCGCACTTTCTCTTTTGGGCTTTAAAAGCCATGGAAGCGGCACGGCGGGAATCAACTTCAACGGCGGAACACTCGTCGCTTTGGGGAGTCCTGCTCATTTCTTGGGCAATAACGGTTCTGGTGACTCCGCCCCTTCTGGCACTGGAATGTATAGCACGGTTGTGAAAAACGGTGGGGCGAAGATTGACACAAATGGTTTCAATATTTCGATTCCTACTGCCTTGGTGTTTGACCCATTATCGCCTGGTGGTGGCTTGACGAAAAGTGGCTCGGGCACACTTACGCTCAGCGGAGCCAGCACTTATACTGGCGCGACTTTGGTTTCTGATGGCTCGTTAGTTGTCAACGGTTCGCTTGCGAGCAGTGCGATCTCCATCGCCTCGGGTGCGACCCTTGGCGGCGGCGGATCACTCGGTGGCACCGTCACTGTGGACGCCGGCAGCGCCCAAATCACGGCTGGTAATGGCATGTCGGGCACCCTTACCACGCAGAATCTGACTTTTAGCGGAGCTGGCATCATCAATGTTGGCGAACTAGGCAGCTATTCGAGCAATCCTGCCATCGATACGCTCGGCGCACTCACCCTGAATGGCGGTGCGGGAGCGGTCACCCTCAATCTCAGCACCTCGCCCGTAGCGAGTGGCACCTACCGCTTGGTGAGGGCATCCAGCGGCATTGCAGATGCCAGTGGTTTCGCGCTTGGCACTGCACCTACGGTAGTCGGTCGCCAAGCTGCTGGCACATTGCAATACGACAGTGGAACCAAAACGGTGACCTACACCACTGGCGGCACCTACCTGAAGTGGAGCGGTGCTCAGAGCACCGAATGGAGCACCAACCTCATTTCGCCTGCGAAGAACTGGCAACTCGCCAATGGCGGTGGCGGAGCCGATTTCATCGCGGCTGACGAAGTTCTCTTTGATGACTCCGCCACAGGGAAAATTGTGGACATCAGCAACGGCGATGTGTTTCCGTCCATCGTATCCTTTGCGAATAGTGTTGGCAACGACTACGCCCTGCAAGGCATCAATGGAATATCAGGAACGGCTGTTTTGCTCAAAACCGGTAGCGGTAAACTCTCGGTCTCCGGCACGAACAGCTACACCGGCGGCACTACGATTTCCAGCGGCATCCTCGCCTTCGCGAACGGAGCCCTGGGTACGAGTGGTCCTATCACCGTAAATGGTGGCACGCTGGAGTGGGATGCTTCGAATTCACAGGACATTTCCTCACGACTCACCCTTGCCAATTCCACGACTGCGACTCTCGACACGAATGGCAACGACGTGACCCTCGCCAGCGCCTTTGGTGGTGGCACTTCCAGCGGGCTGACCAAAAGCGGCAATGGCATTCTGACGCTCTCCGCGGCAAACACCTACACCGGCATTACCAACATCAACGGCGGAACGCTCAAAATCGGCAATGCTACTTCGCTGGGGACCCAGACTGGAGCGACGGACAGGACGATCGTCGCTTCGGGAGCAACGCTTGATCTTGGCGGTGTGGGGTTGGGTGTGAATAATGAGTTCGTGACAGTTTCTGGTTCCGGCGTGGGAGGAAATGGGGCGATCACCAGTTCTAGCCCGATTGTCACCCCGTTTATCGGCGTTCGCTTTCTGACTTTGGCGGGAGACACGACCCTTGGCTTCACCAATCGCTGGGATGTTGGCAACAATACCACGGGCGGCACGCTCACCGGTGGCGGCTTTACCCTGAATCTCGTGGGTTCCGGTTCTGGTTCGGTCAGTTTGAATGGCTTGGGCGAAACAGACTTGGGTGACATCAACATCAACCTCGGCAGCGCAGCAACCGCGATCGCTTATCTCCAAGGAAACACGACACTGGGACAGCCGGGCAAAACGGTGACCATCGCGGGTGGTTCGGCGCTCGAAGTGTTCACAAGTGGCACTCGTACGAGCTACGACAAGAAATTCGACCTCGATAACGGAACCATCAGAATCACCAAGGCCGGTGCTATGAGCCTGCCTGGGACCATCAAGCTCACAGGAGCAGGAACCATTAGCGCCAATGCGACGACTGTCGCGATCACGTCAAGCAATGAGATCTCTGGCGATGGTAATCTCACCAAGGCAGGCGCGGGCATACTCGCACTGACTGGCACAAACGTATTCACCGGGAACGCCACCGTGAGCGCGGGCGGACTCGTCGTCGGAGCTAACGATGCACTGGGCACCACGGCAGGAACCACCACGATGGCCGCCGGCACCGCACTCGGCTTCACGGGTGGTATCAGCTACTCAACGGCGGAAACCATTGTCGGATCTGGAGCTGGAAACGGCGCTGCGCTCGGGGTTTTCGCGGTATCTCAGCGCGGCTTTGTGCAAAGCGTCAGCGGCAACAATACCTTCGCCGGACCGATCCAAATCAATGCCACTGGCACATCCCGGATCGGTTCGCAGGATGGCGCTTCACTCACGCTCAGCGGCCCGATCACGATGTCTGGTGCTACCGGCGTGACAGTGCTTTTCCGCGTTGGCAACACGGATGGGGACTTCGTCACCCTTACCAACAGCGGCAATTCTTGGGACACTCAAAGCCACATTTTCTCTAACAATGCTGCCGCAGGAGCGGGTGTCAGGTTGGGCGTGGTCAACGCACTGCCGACCGCCGCACCGCTCGTCGGCTTTGGGGGTGCTGGAATCGGAACCACGCTGGATCTCGCGAGCTTCAGCCAAGAGGTCGCTGGATTATCCAATACTGGCGCCAACTCGAACCTTCGCATCACCAATAGCATTGCCGCTTCTAACTCGGTCTTGACGCTCACTAATGCTGCGAACTTGAACTCTGGAGCGAACGTGGTGATTGCCGACGGCGCGGGCGTGGTAAGCCTTGTCAAGGCTGGCACTTTTAGCCAGACACTTGCAGCTGCAAACTCATTCAGCGGCGATATCATCGTCAATAATGGCACATTGATTGGTGCTGGCGCTACCAATAGCCCAGGCATTAGCGTCTTCGGCAGTCGATTGAATACACGCACCATCACCGTCAACTCGGGAGGTACATTGCAGTTCAACTCTGGGAATATTCTCGGCGCGAACCATGTTTCCACTGATAGCCCCACCTTAGTCATCAATAGTGGAGGGATCGTGACGAATGGAGGTGCTGCCACGAACAACGCGCTTAATAATGTCCAGCTCAATGACGGCACCCTGACTTCCACAACTGGTCATACTGGGTCTTCTGCACCGAACTTGCCCGTCTATGGAGCCTGGAACCTCAACGGTTCGGTCATCTCTACCGGTACTTCTACGATCTCAACCACGGATCCAACCAAGGGCTGGATCATGTTGAAAGTCGTCGGCGACAAAACCACGGACTTCAGCGTCACGAGTGGCACACTGACGGTTTCGGCCCCTGTGGTTGACAATCCAACCGACAATAACATTGGCTCCCTCAACAAGTCTGGCGCAGGTGCGATGGTGCTTTCCGCAGCCAACACCTACACTGGTAACACGACTGTTAGCGCGGGGACTTTTGAACTTGCTGATAACGCACAGCTCAAGTTCGTCCTTGGCTCTACCTCTGGCGTAGCCAATAGCATAAGCGGTGCTGGATCAGTTACCCTGAATGGCGATTTTGTTATCGATACCTCCGCAGCAGATGGGCTCACGTCTGGGTCTTGGGCTTTGGAAAATGTCGCGGCTCTCACCGGGGCTTACGGATCTTCCTTTACTGTCGTTGGCTTCACCGATGCTGGTGCGAATAAGTGGACCAAAGTCAATGGAACTAAGACATACACCTTCGATGAAACAACGGGCATCCTCACTCTGGCCTCTCCAGCAGGTTATTCTTCATGGGCTAGCACCAACGCGATTGGTAGTACTCCCGGTCAGGACAAAGATGGTGATGGAGTGAGCAACGCCATTGAATACGTTCTTGGTGGCAATGTCAGTAGCAATGACCTAAGCAAGTTGCCACAAAGCAGCATAACAGGCTCGAATCTCGTGTTTACCTTCCAACGCAATGTGGACAGCATCGATGGCTCGACCTTGTTGAGAATCCAAGTTGGCACTACGCTTAGCGAATGGTCTGCTGTCTATAACGTCGGAGCGAATACTGCTGGCTCTAGCGCAGGCGTTACCGTCATCGAAGATAGCTCGCTTGGTTTCGATACGATAACATTAACCGTGCCAATGGGATCCGATCAGAAGAAATTCGCTCGCCTCAACGTGGAAGTAACTCCATAAAGCGTATCGTTAGAGAAGATAACTTGCTTGCGTGTAGTGAGCAACGTACATGACCAGTCGCGTTTCCCCACAAGGAAACGCGGTTTTTTTATGTCCGCCACAGTTACGATTGCAGTAACACCGAAATCCTAAGTACAGCACCAGAAAGTTGCTGTCAGGCTTTGTTGTGCAAGGCGTTTCATGGGCGCAGTGGTCGGAATCCAAAGATGCTGGTCCAAGATCTGAAATGCCTTGCGCAGCAAATGATGGCGGCGAATGGCGGCGTCACTCTTATTTCGGATCTCGGGGGAAAAGAATACGCTCCACTGTAGCTTAAGAGATGATGCTTTGCGGAAGTGCGTTTGGTCTTGATCTATCACACTGGACGAACTAAGCGGTGAAACGCCTGACCAACCAAAAGCAGAAGCCGATGAACGCGCCAATGCCTAGTGATCGAGCAGAAAAATCTGTGAGCAAAGCTGCGATTTCAGCTTTCTGCGGTGCTGCAAAAATCCGAACTGCGAATCCAACCAATCCGAGAATGATCAACAATCCAGATGAGCCAACAGAGATCACGGCATACTCACTATGCGTAGTTTTTTTGGTAGGAGTTGGCATCGATTTTCTGAACTATAAAGATGTTTGTCCTTTGATGAGCCTGACTTACACCAAGATTTTTTTCACCACGTTGCCGTGGACATCGGTGAGGCGGAAGTCGCGGCCTTGGGCTCGGTAGGTGAGTTGGGTGTGATCGAAGCCGAGCAAGTGCAGGATCGTCGCATTGAGGTCGTGGACATGGACGCGATCTTCTACGGCGTTGAAGCCGAGTTCGTCGCTTTTTCCTAACTCGAAGCCGCCTTTCACGCCGCCGCCAGCGAGCCACATGGTGAAGGCATTCGGATGGTGATCGCGACCGTCGTTGCCGCCTTGTACCATCGGGGTACGACCAAACTCACCGCCCCAGATGATTAGTGTGTCATCGAGCAGGCCTCGCTGTTTGAGATCTGTGATGAGCGCGGCGCATGGTTTATCGACGTTTTTGCAGTTCTGAATGAGGTCACCTTTGAGATTGAAATGCTGATCCCATGATTCGTGGAATAGCTCTACAAAACGCACACCGCGTTCGATCAAGCGACGGGCGAGAAGGCAGTTGTTGGCGAAGGAGCGTTTGCCAGGCTCGGCACCGTACATTTGGCGGATGTGTTCTGGTTCTAACGAAATGTCAGTTACTTCTGGTGCCACATCTTGCATGCGGAACGCCATTTCGAAAGCGGCGATGCGGGTGTTGATTTCTGGATCGGCGATGGACTCGAAGCGTTTGTGATTGAGGAAATTGACGGCATCGATGGTTTGGCGCTGCTGTTGGCGAGTGATGCCTTTCGGATTCGAGAGATAGAGGACTGGCTCGCCGATGGAGTTGAAAGAAACGCCATCGTGAACACTGGGGAGGAAACCTGATGCCCAGTTGCTGGTGCCGCCGGAGGGGCCTTTGATACCGGAGGAAAGGACGACGAAAGCCGGAAGATTTTGGTTCTCTGAACCAAGTCCGTAGGACACCCAGGAACCTAGCGACGGGCGACCGAATTGTTGCGACCCAGTGGACATGAGAATCTGTGCGGGCGCGTGGTTGAAGGCATCGGTATGCATTGAGCGGATTAACGAAATGTCATCTGCGCAGGAGCCGATGTGGGGCAGAAGTTCTGCCATTTCCATGCCACATTTGCCGTAATTTTTGAAGGGGAACTTTCCACCTAACAATTTGTTTTCGGGGCGAATGAAAGCGGACTGGTAGCCCTTGAGGAGTTCGGCGGGCGGATTTTTCCCGTCCATCTTGATCAACTCAGGCTTCTTGTCGAAGAGGTCGATGTGACTCGGTGCTCCACCCATGAAGAGGAAGATAACATTTTTCGCCTTTGCGGGAAAATGCGGTGCCTTGGGGATTTGCGGGTTGTCCATGAGCGATGCTGCATGGCTGGATTTCGTGCCGAGTAGAGAAGTTAAGGCTACGGAGCCGAGACTGAGTCCGCAGTCTTTCATGAACCAGCGGCGTGAAAAGGAGCGCTGGGTGTCGTGGAGCATGGATGGTGGGATCATGGTCTTAGTTCTTGGTGATAGTTTCGTCGAGATTTAACAATACGCGAGCTACGGTAGCAGCGGCGGAAAGTTGTGGTAGCGGGTGCTTGCGCAGATCGAGCGTTACAGGTTGATAGGTTTGCAGCAGGAGTTGTGCATTTGGCACGTCCGCATTGGCGAGCGAGGATTGGTATATTTTCTCTAACGCATTGAGTTCTTCGGCATCAGGAATACGGGCGGTGCAGCGTTGGAATGCACGGCTGATGTTTTCACGCAGGGAGCCATTATCGCTGAGCATGGAGTGAGCCAGTGACAGCGCAGCTTCAAGAGAGACCTGTTCGTTGAGAGTGACGAGGGCTTGCAGAGGCGTTGTGGAAAGGGTGCGGCGCACACAGGAGACAGCCCCATTCGGGGTATCGAATGTCGCCAACATTGGGTATGGCACGGAGCGGAAGCGGAAGGTGTAAAGGGCTCGACGGTAGCGTTGCGAATCTTTTTCGACATCCCAAGTTTTCGGGCCATAGGACACGGGGCGTTGGAAGAGATAATCGGGTGCAGGAGGAAAAACGCTGCGTCCACCGAGAGAGGGATTGAGCAGACCCGAGGCAGCAAGCTGGATGTCGCGCACGGTTTCCGCGGGGACGCGAAAGCGAGCGCCCGAGGCGAGTAGGCGATTTTTCGGATCCATTTCGCGAAGCTGTGGAGTCATGCGCGATGACTGTTGGTAGGTGGAGCTGCTGACGATGAGCGAGTGGATGTGTTTCATATTCCAGCCGCTGGACATGAATTCAGAGGCTAGCCAATCGAGCAATTGCGGATGCGAAGGTCGCGCAGCTTGGTGACCAAAATCCTCAGAGGTTTCTAACAAGCCGGTGCCGAAATAAGCTTGCCAGATGCGATTTACCATGACTCGTGCAGCGACCGGAGATTGCGGATCGACGAGCCATTTGGCAAAAGTCAGGCGCGACTCAGGATTTTCACCAGCGGGGAGGGGATGGAGAAAGGCGGGGACGTGAGGTTTGACAACGTGCTTTGGCTTTGTTTGCTCGCCGCGTTCGAAGAGTCGGGTTTCGCGAGCTTGCTTTGATTCTGCTGCAACGAGTGCCCATGTCGGCTGGGGAACCTGGGCGTAGAGAGCCTCGATTTGCTGGGTGGTGGCGGCGAACTGCGATTGATTTTCGCGCCAATGTTCAAACAACCGTTGCTCTTGTTCTGCGCTGCGTTTTGCAGGCTCTAACAGAAGTGCCTCCATCACTAAGGGTGGCAATGCATCGAGTGCATTCGGCAGAGTTGCGGCGACCGAGAGGCGAATGCGCCCGAGGTTGAAAGTTTGGTTTTCATCGGAATTGTATCCGCCGTGTCGTGCTACGAGGCTATATTTGAAATGGATCTTGCCGTTGGTTTTGAAAGGTGTGGCAAGTTCAAAGGTAATCACTGCTGGGTCGTTATTGCGAGCAGCATCGCGTTCATTGGTCCAGGCTGTTTTCTCATTGCCATCAAGCGCAAAGGCGATCGGTCCGGTTTTACGATCATCGGCAAGACGTTTTGCATCGTTCGGGAAACGCAATGGGTCTAACGGTTTTTCTGGTGGGTTGATGCTCGCCACAGGATTGACCCATTTGAGCAACTCAACTTTATCGGGTTCAGCGCCCGCACGCAAAACGAATTCCGTGAGCGTGCCAGTTCCGCGTGTCGAGCGCCCCGGGCCATTCATCGGTAAATACGGATCATTCATCAGTTCCAGGCGAGCCGAGCGAATCTCGGGAATCTCTAACGATGAGGTGAAAACCTCCGTGCCACGGGTGTTAGCGTAGCCCATGTTTATGATCGAGTGGTCGGGGAGAGGCCAGTATTTTTGTCCAGAGTCGCCCAGTTGATAGAGTTCTAACGAATGCCACTGCGTGCGAGGCAAGGAGAGGAGTTGTGTTTGCCATTCGGCGTAGGACTTTTCGATTTCGGGGGCGGAAGCGCGGAGTTTGCCATCGATGGCTTTGATTTCCGCAAGCAATTCATCCGCTGTTCTTTTTTCGGACTTGGTATAAGCGGGTATCGATGTTTCCTCAATGGTATTCAAAAAAGCAAACATGCCATAATATTCGTCATGCGTCAGTGGATCGTACTTGTGGGTGTGACACTGCGCGCATTGGGTAGTGAGTCCGAGAGTTGACTTTCCAATGGCGTCCATGCGGTCGAAAATTCCCTCGATGCGAAATTGTTCAGGCTTCGCTCCGCCTTCTTCATTGGTCATTGAATTACGCAAAAATCCCGTGGCGATACGATCATCTTGTGTCGCGTTTGGCAGCAAGTCGCCAGCGACTTGTTTGATGACAAATTCATTGTAGGGCATGTTGGCATTCATCGCGTCAACCACCCAGTCGCGATAGAAATGATGCATGCGAGCGAGGTCCTTTTCGTAGCCTGCGGAGTCCGCGTAGCGAGCTGCGTCGAGCCATTCGCGTGCCCAGCGTTCGCCAAAATGCGGACTTGCCATGAGGCGCTGAATTTCCTGCTCGGGTGATTTCATCTGCGCGATTTCATCGAGCGTGGGAGGCATGCCAATGAGGTCAAGCGACATGCGCCGCAGTAATGTCGTCGGGTCTGCTGCTTCTGCGGGTGAAAGATTTTGCGCTTCAAGATTTGCTAGCACAAAGGCATCGATGGGGTTTTTCACCCATGCGCTTTTTTTCACATTGGGAATGGCAGGGCGCTCGGGAGTGGTGAAAGCCCAGTGTGTGCCCCATTTGGCGCCCTCGGTAATCCATTGGCGCAGCAAGGCGACTTGTTCTGGCGGCAGGGGCTTCTTTTTTTCTGGTGGCGGCATGATTTCATCCGGATCACTGTGAGTGATGCGCTTGATAAGCTCAGAGGCATCGGGGTCACCAAGCACGATCACTTTGCCGCTATCGCCGCCTTTGAGCGTTTTTTCACGCGTATCCAATCGCAATCCGCCTTCCACCGATTCCTCGTCTGGACCGTGACAGGCGTAGCAGTTTTGCGATAAAATGGGCTGAATTTGTGTGGCAAAATCCACTTCAGCCAACACTGTGGCTGGGATTATAAGCAAAAGCGGAGTTACTCGTGTCATGCGCATCGGGAATACTATACGCGCTCTTGGGAAATAATTCTAGGAAATCCACGTGAATTTATGGTAAGATCCGCGCATGAACGAAGGTGTGCCAGTGCTGGCGAGCGAATCATTTGTCGCGTTGTTTGATCACATTCCGATGGTGATATTTTATACCAAAGACCTGACAGGGACCTTCACGCGTTGCAATCCACGCTTCGAGCAATTTCATGGGCTGGCAGCAGGAACGGCCATCGGCATGAATGATTTTGATCTGCACCCTGCACCGATTGCCTGTCGTTACCGCGCCGAAGATCAGGCGATCATCGAGACGGGCAAACCGATCACCAATCACATCTGGCTGGTGCCAGGAGCGAAAGGTCTCCTGCGATGGTGGATTTCTAGCAAGTATCCGACCCGTGACCTCAACGGAATGATTACAGGCGTGGCAGGAGTGATGCATCAAGTCTCCTCCACTTCTGGGATGATCGAGCCGTTTTCACGGATCGAACCCGCGTTGGCACTGATTCATGCTGAAAATGGCAGCCATGTTTCGACTAGCGATTTGGCCTCTGCTTGCAGTTTATCCGAAAGCCAGTTCAATCGAGTATTTCGTCAAATGATCGGTGTTTCACCACAGCAATACGTATTGCGCAATAGACTGGAAAATGCCAAAGAACTGCTCGCCAACAGTCATTTAAGTCTATCGGAAATCGCCATTCAGTCGGGCTTTTACGATGCAAGTGACTTCGGTAAACAGTTTCGCCGACAGGAAAATCTCACGCCCCGACAATATCGCATGCAGCTTTTGAGTATGACCGCTGGAGAGAAGTAAAGGTTGTTGCCGTAGGTTGAAATTCTAACATTTGACACTAGCATTCCTGAGAGTCGATTGGCTCATGGGAGTGAATCATGAGGCACTTACAAACGTCACAGTAAGTGCCTCATGTACCGAGATGTTCGGCAGTTCTGAGAGATATTATGCCACAAAATACTCCCATTCATTCGTCCATTCTTCGAGACAGCTCCATGCTTGCTCACTTGGTCTTTTGTTGTAGCGACCTCGTAGTTCTTTAAGTTGTCTTGTGTCTCGGCATACTTCCAAAGTCAGACGTTCTTCTTCATCTTCTATTTGAACGATGAGGGAGAAAATCGACCTTGATTTTTGTAAGCATAACTCGGAACGCATCGCGACACAGTGACGCATTTCGCGCCCTTCTGCGATCAACTCTGCGGCACTGGTTAATTCGCGCAAGTGTATCCAGCCTCGTTTCACTTGGTAGGGGCGCTGCAAGGAGCTTGGTATCATCGGGTGCCAACATTGCCTCATCATGCTGCTTATTTGCTGGCGGCAAGAAGGATGGCTAATGCTGCGTTTTTGCCATTCAGGTAAATGCACGCATAGGGCCTGCGCTGCATCTTTCCAGAATTTCCAAGCATACGCTCGTAATTCAAGGAGCGGTACTATCAGCAATTGTTCTACCCGATCATGTCTTTCCTCGCGAAACAACTCGACGAAGAGATCCGCCACTACGCCAAAAAATTTGGCTGTTGGCTCACTTGCATGCGAAAATTTCTCGATCAATCGTGACCACCAAGCGTCATTGCTCATATCGTTCGCCATGCGACTCATCACCACTTCGCGTGCCAAGCTCAAGCTGCCACCAACAGCCAGCACCTGTCCCCAGCGCAAAGCTTGTGCAATGCTGAGATTATCGGGCGCTAGCGTAGATTCGTGTAAGGCCCGACGACTGATTGTTCGCGGCAAACCTTTCAGATCGCGCCACGATGCGCCTTGCGCAAGTTGCACAAACCAGTCGCGTTCTCGCCAACGTAAATCACCCCGCACATGCCAAGCATGGTAGAGGAAATTCGGCAGATGATAACGGACAAACACATGGGCTAGGAAGGCGCGCATGATCGTCTTCACATCTGTTTGTCTCGGAGCTTGCCAGTCCTCTGGTTGTCGAATCCAGTTTGCTTCATAGGCACACATTCGCACCAAGACGGGAATGCTAGGGTGACTCCAGACGGGCACTTCGTCCCAGATCCGCGTTTGCTCTGCCAGGACTCTTACCAAGCGAGTGAGCAATGGTTGCATTTGCTGCTGCCACGCATCGGCACCACGCAGGTTTCTTCCCACCAAACGACATTGCTTTCGTAGGATGGGGTTTTTGACTTTTCGGGCAATCCAAGGTTCACGGCGCGCTACCTGCACGATGATCCGTGCGGCATGCCGTGAGTCCCTTGTGTCGCACCTTGGTTCTCGCGAACCACATACGGCTTTCATTTTTTTTCTATTCGTAATATTTTTTGTTAGATCGATTTCGCATCGTCATTCGACTGATGGAAAATCATGGAAACATCCGCAATGTTTCATCAAATTGATGCACACTCATTTGCGGAAAAAGAAGGGTCAACCAGCGTCAATAAAACTCAGGTGGGAATTCTCACATCGAGTTCTTCAACGACTGGAGTGGTTTCTAACAAAAAATCAGGAATGAAAATTGCTCATGCGCATGGCCGAGGAGTAACGTTTTCCTTGGGATGTATGCAAGAGAAATTTTTTGCAGTGTCGCTGGTCGATCACGCTAGGGAATGGAAAGCTAGTAGAGGAACTTCACAGCAGGGCAGAGAGCACGGAGTAGTCCTTGTTAGATAAAATCATTTTTGTCATTTCTGTTAGATTTTTCTATTTCGGATCACTGGTCGATTTGGCAGCGGCGAGAATGGCTTCGGCGCGGAGAATGGCGTGTTTTCTAGCGGTTGTGATTTCTTCGGCGGTCAGGTTATAGCCGTGCTTGATACCGCCCATCAATCGATGAAATTCCTTTTGAGTCTTTCGATCCGGGTGCAGCAATCCGAGGTTGTGCCCAAGCTCGTGACCGGCAGTTCGACCGATAGAACCAAACTTCATTGGTTCCGTCTCTGTTAGCAAACAAGCTGTTGGAGGCTTTTTTCCTCCTGAGGCTTTATCGCTAAAAACGCCAAGAAAAGCAACGTTGCCGCCAATGGTCGCAAAGCCTTGATAGGTGCTGCCGAGGAAAGGAAATAGGTAAATCTGGTGAATCGATGGATGGGATTGCTTGACTCCCGATAGCGCACCGATGCGTTCGGTTCTTCGCGCATTGTCCACGTTCATGCCGTCACGTGTTGATCGCTCGATGCTGGCGATGGCATTCTTGGAATCGGCGATTTCTTCAAAAGGTCGATCAATCATACATTCCAGATCCCACTGGATGTTGGCCTTTTCCCAAATGCGATTGATTTCGGGCAGGATGGATTCTTTCACCTGCTGCGGTGAGACCCACATGCGCATGGCAACTCCATTCTTGTTCATGACGATGCCGTGAACCAAGATGAAACGCAGTGGTAGGCGAATCGTGGAGTCAGCGTTGTTTGGCAAGCGAACCATTTTTGCGAGCTTCTGATCGTCGAGAGGCGTTCCCAGTGCGGCACTGCGGCGAGTAAGGAAATCTTTTGCCTCTTGGGAAAATTCTTCGATGCGATAGCTCTGGCGTTTGGCGGGCGAGTGCTGAAGAATCACATAATCATCATCGCCTTTGCCAAGGTATTCCGCCTGCCATATTTCGCCCTTGGTGGTTTTCCATTCTTTTGTCTCCTCGGCAGCAGCCTGGCCCATGACGATCCATGCCAGCAGTACGCAGTTCATGGCTTTTAGAAGTGAACGGCGCGAAATACCCAATCGCAGGTAAGGGAGAACGAATCGTTTCATGATGGGGCGGATTGGGGTAGCCTTTGCGAGGGGCTATCGATTCACTCGACACACAGAATCAAAAGGAATCAATGGCGAATGGAGTTGGGGGGAGTTGGGGGGAGTTGGGTTGGCGATTAGTAGGCTACGCGCATGGTGTTGCCAGAGTAGAGGACACGAACACGCTGTCCAATATCGAAACCTGATGGTCGGCGTGGGTTTTCTTCTTGCACCACGGCTACGGTTCCACCGCTATCGAGGCGCACGGTGATTTCGATGCCTTGTCGGGAACTCATTGACTGTTGAGCTTTTGAAGCGAGCGCGCTGCCCACAATTGCGCCGCCGACGGCGCCCGCAGTATTTGATGCGCGACCATTGCCGATATTGCTGCCGAGAAGTCCTCCTCCGATGGCTCCTAGTATGGATCCGGCTTGGTTGCCGCCTTCGATTTTTACATAGCGAACTTGGGTGATCTTTCCTGTCTGCACCGATTGTCCACTTCGTGCTTCGTTGCGTGAATAAACGTCTCCCGAAAGAGAATCTTGTGCACAAGAAACCATTAATCCGGCAATAACTGGTAGTACTATGAGATTTGCTTTTTTCATGACGGGGAGATTTTAGCCTAGCAAGGCTTGTGGTCAACGAAGTTTCTTATTTTTGTGCACTTTGCTTTGTTGGCGCAAATGGAAAAGAAATGTTTCGTTAAGATGAGGAATATTTCGTTGGCGAAAGATTCAGTTTCTAGGTTTAGGAGGGGGAGGGGTGAAAGTTTTAGGGTCATCTGGCCAGTCGTGTTTGGGGTAGCGGCCAGCGAGGTCCTTTTTCATTTGTTTGTAGCCGGATGCCCAGAAGCTTGCGAGGTCTTTGGTCATTTGCCAGGGGCGTTGATTGGGGGCGCAGATATGCACCAAGAGAGGCTGGCGACCGGAGCAGATGGTAGGCGTAGTCCAGGTGCCGATGAGATGCTGGACGCGGACAGCGATGAAAGGGTCGCCCTCGGCGGGGTAGCTGATTTTCGCGCGGCGTCCGTAGGCGAGATCGCACCATTCGGGGGTATAGTTATCAAGCCATTGATGCTGTTGCCAGTTAAGCCAGTCGCGTAGAACGGGCCAGACGGGTGCATCCTTGAGGTCTTTGTAAGCGAGGCTGCCGTGGCAGATTTGAGCGATAGCAGCGACGCGGTCTTCGTGGTTCCATGAGGGCAAGCCGAGTTCAGGCATGAGGCTGGCGAGCAGGTTGAGGCGAGCTGTCCATTGATCCACGGCAACATCCCAGTTTTTTAGGAGGAGTTCGCCAGCGAGGACTCGTTCTGCGAGCATTTCGGCGGCGAGGGAAAGGTTGACTCCCTGATCGGATTCGAAGCTTTCTAAGGTGAGATCGCGGAAGCGTGTTTCTTTCCGGGCGACGACGCGGCGGCGGGTTTCATCATAGGCGACGCCATCACTACGATGGATGTCATGGGGGAAGAGTTCTTCGAGCCAGGGGATCTCGATTGCGGTCGCGCGGCGTAGGTGGACGGTGACTTCGCGTCCTTCAATTTCGGTCATTTCCGTGGCGATGAAAGCGGCGGCGTGTTTAGCGATGGACTCTTCATCGAGCTTGCCTTTACGTCCACCGATGACTCGGCATGCCATCGTGGAGGAACTGAGGCGCATGCCGAGTTGATCGCTGAAGGCAGTGAGCATGGCATGGCCAATGGCGGCGGCGTGGGTTGGGAAATCGATGGCTTCGATGGGCCAAGCGCGCTTGCGAGCGAGGGCGAGCAGTCGGTCGAAACCTTGTTCGAGTTCCCTTGCAGCGCGGGCGGATATGCCAGCTGAGCCGCAAGCTTTCGGATCAAAGCGGAGATTTTTTGCGGATTGTAAGGCGTGGTATTCGGCCGCAAAGTCGGTGCCGCTGCCGGGGTGGTGGAAGTCCTTGCGTGAAACATTTCCGCGTCCAGTAAAAATCGGCTCGCCTTGCACGGCGGCGGCGATGAAGCAGGATTCGCTGACGCAGCCTTGCTCGAGGCCGGCGAGGAGCAGTCGTGCGAAGCGCGGCGGCACGGGCAGCGCGGCCATGGCGAGGCCGTGTGGGGTGAGCTTTTGCTGCGTATCGATGGCATCAAGTTGCTGGAGTAGTGCCATGGCGCGTTCTGCGGATGCAGTGTGGGGAGCATCGAGCCAGCGAAATGTTTCGAGCTGATCAATCCCTACGGCTTTGAGGAGGAGCAGGGTTTCTGCGAGATCGATGCGATGGACTTCTGGTGCATCAAAGGCAGGTCGGTGGGCGTGCGAGGATTCGCTCCAGAGGCGGAAGCAGACGCCAGGTGCAGTGCGTCCAGCTCGTCCGGCGCGCTGCTCTGCAGAGGCGCGGGAGATTTTATGGATGTGCAGGGTATCGATGCCGCGACGTGGATCAAAGGAGGCGATTCGGGCGAGGCCAGAGTCAATGACGGTGCGCACACCATCGATGGTCAGGGAGGTTTCAGCAACATTGGTGGAGACGATGATTTTTTGTTGTGAGGATGGTGCGATGGCTTGTTCTTGGGCGTGGGGGGTGAGGCCGCTGTAGAGGGGGAAAATTTGCCATGCGCGGGTAAATGCGGCGTTTTCTAACAACTCGCAGGTTTTACGGATTTCGTAAGTGCCAGGCAGGAAGATGAGGATGTGTCCGCAATCCGGAGAGCCGATAGCTTCCTTGACGACATCGGCGATGCGCTCCCAGATTGGCACCTCGCGAGGGGGGAGTCCGCTGCGTTGGATGACGGGTGCTTGAGCTGGGCGGTAATGAGTTTTTACAGGAAAGGTTCGTCCGCTAGTTTCTAACGAAATGGTGCGCGGCCCCATGAAATCGGCAAGTCCTGCCGTTTCAAGAGTTGCGCTCATGACGACGACGCGCAAATCGGGGCGGGAGGATTCCTGCAATGCTAGGCAGCGTGAGAGCGCGACATCGACAGCGAGTCGGCGTTCGTGAAATTCATCGAAGATGACAGTGCCAACGTTCCTGAGCTGCGGATCGTCTTGCAACCAGCGGCTAAAGATTCCGTCGGTCATGTAGAGGATGCGTGTGGCGGGGCTGTAGCGGCTATCGAAGCGTATCGAAAAACCTGTGTCATGGCCGAGTTCGCTACCTCGTTGTTTGGCGACCCATGAGGCGAGGAGCCGAGCGGCCATGCGGCGAGGTTCGATGACTACAGTGAGCGGGCCATCGTTACCACGCGGCGTGAGGAACGAGGGGACGTTTGTGGATTTTCCCGAGCCAGTAGGTGCCTTGAGCAAGATCCGACAGCCCGGGGAAGCTGCGGCAAGGAGTTCGTCGTGAATTCCGTCAATCGGGAGGGACATAACTAACAGTATCCGCGCATGAAATCGATGAGCTTGCCACCTCCAAAGCCGTCTTTGGCAGAGACGAGAAAGGTGTTTGGTTTGCCGTTACTGAATAACTTCATGGCTTGCTCAAAGGCCTGGATATGGAACTGGATTTTCTCTTTTTTTCCTTTATCGGATTTATTATAGATCAGCGAAAAGGAGATCCGAGATTGGACCAGCCACTCGACGAAAGTGAGGTCGATCTTTTGCGGTGGGATGCTGGCATCGATGATAACCATGACGCAGGTGAGGCTATCGCGTCCGGCGATGTATTGCTCGATGCGGTCGTGAAAGCCGTCGCGTTGTTCTTTTTGCACACGCGCAAAGCCATATCCCGGTAGGTCAACGATATGCCATTTTTTGTTGATGAGAAAGAAATTGATGAGTCTCGTATGGCCGGGAGTAGCACTAACTTTGGCGAGGCCTTTTTGGCCAGTGAGCATGTTGATGAGCGAAGACTTTCCGACGTTGGAGCGGCCGATGAAGGCGAATTCCGGCAGGGTGGAATAGGGACAGTTTTCTAAGTCTTGAGCACTGGTTAGGAATTCGGCGTGTTGGATTTTCATGAGAGAAGAAAGAATAAGTCCACTAGAGAAAAGGCATACGAGCCTGACTAGCGGAGGACGATGGAAGCCATGAGATGGGCGCTTACTCAAACGAAGGTGTCAGATGTCGGCTGAAGTAGCCATCACCAATGTACATCGAAGCGGGATAATCGGGTAGCGGCCCTGCGTCAGGAGCGACTGGGATTCCTTTGCCAATTGTTGCATCTTCCGGTTGACTGTGGGCAATGTTCACCTTCGTGCCTACGTGAACGAGTCGGAAAAATTTGGGTGCGATGTTTTCGTGGAGTCGGATGCAGCCATGGCTTGCGGGGCGATGTTTGACCCAGCCAGTATGAATGCCATAGTTCGGTTTGAATTCACACCAATAGGGCATGGGGGTTCCGATGAAAGACCATCCTGGTGGCTTATGCGAGATTTTGGTCTGGCGGGCATTGCTGCCGCTGTGTGCCCAACCGTGTGAGTTGGCACGCTTGCGAGCTGTTTTGTTCAATATGGTAAAAGTGCCATGGGGTGTTGAGCCACCAGCGCCGACATTGCATGGGGTGATAAGCAAGGGTTTGCCGTGTTCTAAGACATAGATCATTTGCTTGCTAGTGGAGATTTTCACAGAAACCGCGGCGGGATTGGAAGGTAAACTGGCGGGTCGGTTGTACTTTTGGTATTTCGCGACGCTATTTGTCTGGCAGGAAGGAAGCGCGAAAAGGGCAATGCTGGTGAGTAAGAGTAAGGTTGATTTCATTGATTATATTGTTAGGATTAAGGGCGAAGTTTGAGGCGTTCCCATGAGTCCACTTTGTTATTTTTGAATATAACAAACGCTTTTTGGTAAGGAATTTGAGAGATTTGCTGTCCGAAACCGAAATTCTGGAATTGGCCGGGACCGTAGCACCAAGGGGTGCCCCATGGCCCGCCCCATGCATTGCCATAGCCAAGTGCGAAGTTGTCTTGATACACATTTCTTCTGCCAAGGTAGCTCCAGCGTTCCATGAGGTTACCATTTTCTGTGCCTTCGAATGTTTGCGAGGGATTCCCCCATGCGAGGCTAACAGCTTCACGCGTCATACCACGTGCTAATTCACCACGCTCGATCAAGCGTTGATGATCCTTTGGCTGAGCCATGTAAAGGGAGGAATTTCGAGTAATTCGTTCCATGGGAGTTGGAGGTGCGCACTGCTGAAGAGCCAAGGCAAAACCAAGCCAAAACAGCAGGTGAGTGAATGATTTCCATTTCATGGGGACACTATAGCCATTCGTGTAAGAAATCGCAATGATCAACAGATGAAAAATTTTTTGATAAAAATGGCTATTCCCGCTTGCCATAATCGATGAAATGGACTCAACCTCGCCTTGCCACCCATTTTCATTTGCTATGTCAGACTTGTTAGAAAAAGACGAATTAAAAACAGCCCTTAAAAAATGCCCCGAGTGGGAAATCGAAAAGAACACGATCACTCGCGTTGTAGAGTTTGAGGAATTCAACGATGCTATCGACTTCGTGAACGGAGTTGCGGAGATCGTAGAAGAAGCTCAACATCATCCCGATATCAACATTCGCCACACTCGTGTCATCTTACGCCTGACAACCCACGATGCTGGAGGCGTAACAGATGCTGACATCGAGCTTGCTCAGCGGATCGACAATTTAATCGATTGATCAAGTAACGCATCTCTGGTGAGAATGAATTGTAGAAATAGGCAAAATCACTTGCCGACAAATCTGCCATCACTCATCCGTTTGATGATCATAGGCGACCCTGAAGCCGATTTCATCGCTGCGTGTGTTGCGGTCATCCAAATAAGTGCATTGCAAAGCACCTCCTTTTGGCGAGAAACTACTAGCGCCGCATAGAACCCATTGTGGTGCGGCAAGAGGGTTTGCGGGGTTTGGCACGGGGCGCCTCGTCCACTCCTTGACCCCTCCTGCCATACCTGTAAATCCTGCCGGAGTTACATCCTCTGCGGTAACGTCAGTCCAAGTCAAAACCTTCAGTGCTAGGGGATCGGTGCCCCCGAGACGTAGCGCTGCACCCCATTCTTCTTGAGTAGGGAGTCGCCCACGCTTCCATTCGCAATAGGAGTAAGCATCCCACCAATCGATGTTAAATACCGGAGATTGGAATGAAAGCTGTCGATTTTTCCAGACTGCTTTTTTGGTTGCTGCGGCGAGAATGTTGTCCCAATCCTCAGGGATGTAATTGTTTTTTGTTACGGGCTGATTTTCATGGGCGAAAACCTTCCGCTGCTGTGAGGTGAGTTGCTCCAAGGATTCAAGAAAGTCATTGTATTCGAGAATCGTTACTTCGTGAGCACTCAACCAAAATTGTCGCATTTGCAGTTCCTTGCCGTCATTTCCTTTGTAGGTCGTGGAAGGGATCTCGATCGGGAGAGATGCTTTTTTTGCTTCGATGACTTCAGGTTTCTTCTCCTGCATCAGGACTATAGCGACGATGGCTGCGACGGCGACTCCACCTGCGATGATCCAAGGGACTAACGACGGTGGCTTGGTAGGTTGTTTTTTGGTCGATACAATCGGATTGGCAGAGGCTGCTACGGCACTGGCGAGTTGTTGTTCAATCTGATCTGCGTAATGACGAACATCCTTCCATGAAACAATCTGCTCGCTGTTTCCACCAGTCATCCAGTTGAGCAAGGTGCTCACCCGGCTTGCGCCAGACGCTCCTAGCTGAATCAAAGGAGGCAGCATTTGACCCAGAGTGCGCAGATCTTCTGTCGAGGTTGACTGACCACGTGCTCCAGAAGTGGCTAAATTCGAAAGACGCATCACATTTTGTTCATCGAGAAAAATGTCGCGAAGAGCGATGGGAGTCGTGGCGGTTGCGCGATTTTCAATATGAAGTTGCACCTCCGCGATGCGCTTCAGAAGATGAGCGACTTTTGCCGGCGGCATTGTGTCACCGCTTGCGATGATTTGTTCCAGAGTGCGGCCTGCTAGCCATTCGTAGGCATAAAAGCAGTGAGTATCATCATTGACAGCCTCAATGACCGATGCAACCAATGGGTGATCCATCGTAGCTTTTGCACGAATCATCGCAAAAAAACCATCACGCATCTGCGTTGAATCGTCGATGAGTTGCTCGATAATGACTTTGCGACGCACGGAAATTTGTTCTGCCAGCCAGACCTTGACGACAGAAGTTTCGCCTAGAAGCTTGGTTAATTCATAATCTGGTGGAGAAAATAGTGACATCGTTTGTTATGGGAATCTGAATCAATCTGCGGAATACCGCAAGAAACTATTTCGCCATGAAGCAATTAACCCGAGATGCGAATGGCGACGTTCAACTTCCGATTTTGGGATTTAGGAAAGGAATTGCCTTACAAATCTCATCTTGCAGAAAGAGCTGAGTCCCACGGTAGGTTTTTGGCACGTAGCACATCGCGACTGAATGCGATACGTTCCGCTGCGGATTCGCCAAAATGGGATTTATGTCGTTCGAGAACAGGTTCGAGACGATTGCGTAAACCAACCCCATTGGCCATTTGTATGGCCAATCCTGGTCGAGCGTTGACTTCGATCATCAACGGTCCAATCGTTTCGTCGATCATGAGATCAACGCCCAAGTAGCCAAGCCCCGTCATTTCATGACAAGTTACGGCAATTTCGAGAATTTTATCCCACTCAGGCATCTGCACGCCGATGAGTGGTGTTTTCAGATCAGGATGCTTGAAGACTGGATTGCCGTGGTGTACCGCACGCACTGACCGGCCTGTAGCAAGATCGATTCCAATGCCAATGGCTCCTTGATGAAGATTGGCTCGACCGTCCGACTCTTTGGTTGCAGCGCGTAACATGGCCATCACGGGGTATCCATGCAACATGACGATACGTATGTCTGGTGCCCCTTGAAAACTGATTTCTGTTAGAACCTTGGCAGGTGTCACGCGGTATTCAATCAAGGCGCAATCGCGATTGCCCCCTAAGCTGTAGAGCCCAGCGAGAATGTTTTCTGCATGATGACTAAGCTCTGCTTCCGTGAGCTTCGAGCCGCTGGGTTTGACGTAGGAATTGCCATCGCGATGATCGATGACAAGAACGCCTTTGCCCCCACTACCGCGTGCTGGCTTCATGACGAATGAATCATACTGGGCCAGTATTTTTGCCATGGATGACACATCAGCCGGTGACTGTATGACCAAATATGTTAAGGGGACTTCTAGGCCTCGCTCCTCAGCAAGAGCTTTCGTGCGCAATTTGTTATCGACGTTTTGATAGAGCTTGCGCGGATTGTTTGGTAGTAAAAATCGCGCATTTCTCATATTGATGCCCACGACTCCCATCGCGCGCAATTCCTTAGGTGTACGAAACCAGCGATGCCACCAGCGATGAGCTGTTTTCGAACTTTTTGCCTCGCTCATGGTCATGCCTCAGTAAAATTGCGGAAGCGATGCAGTTCGCTTAGGCGGTAGCCTGTGTAGCGTCCGATGAGGAGGATGGCGGCCAACAAGACCAGCAACAACTCCGGAAAATAATGCGCCCAGTATTGAATTTGCGGCACTTTCATAAAGAGATAGGCGATCACCGCTACTACCACGGAACCACCGACTTGGATGATGGCATTGCGTTTGCCTTCTTCTTCCCAAATCAAGGACATGCGCTCGATCGTCCATGCGATGATGATCATCGGAAACAAAGTAATTTGTAGGACGCCGTTAAAGCCAAGTTTCCAACTGATCAGGCTCATGAACACCATCAATAAAGTGACAATTACCACACATGCTGCGACGCGTGGAACCACCAAAAGATTCATGCTAGAAAGTAAAAATCGGAAGAAAAGCCCTGCGGCGACGATTGTTACAAACATCGCAACACCCATGCCCAAAGGCATTTCGAGAAAGCCAAGCGCGAGCAGAACAGGCATGAAAGTCCCGAGAGTTGGAATCCCTACGATGTTCCGCAGTAAAACGACGACGAATGCGCCCAAGGGAATCAGCAGCACAAAACGAAACACCTCTCTTTCTGACGCCGGAAGACTCAAAATCGTGGAAGTAAGAAAAGGTGATTTGCTCAGTTGGTTGAGCTTTTCTAACGAAATGACTTCTTTCAATACCGTAAAAACGACCCGGGAATTTTCACCACCAAAAACATCAAGTAGCGAGCTGCCGCCACGATTCCAAACGAAAATGTTATCGCTGCGCAGCGTTGCATTAGGAGTCGCTGGATTTTTTACCCGCCACGTTGCGCCATCGAGATATTCGATCAGTGGGATGGCCGATTGCGCGCCTGCGTCGGCATCGAGGACGATTCCATGAGCCAAGCGAGCAGGGATTCCTGCCATTTTGAGCAAATCGATTCCAATGACAATCAGTTGGTTTTCTTCGGTGACTTTTTCTTCTTTTTCGTAATGCCGACGAAGAAGCAAAATCTCTTGTGCCGTATCAGAAGAAGCAAGTCCCAAGAATAGATGGTTAAAAAACGTATTGGTGTCGCCAGAAACCGCTCGCGATTTTTGAATCAAGGCCAATGCAGCTTGCTCCACAGCACCAGTCAAGCCGGGGGATTCGGCAACGGATGGTGTCCCTTGGACTTCGATGCCAGCACTGCCGGATTTTGGCTGATCGGGAAGACGAACGCGGTAGTACAGAGAATGAGCTGTTTTTGCTTTGGGTTGATGGAGCGACCAGACGGCTTTGGTGCCTAGAGAACTTTCAACTCTTGTAAATCCAAATCCACTCGATCCGACCTCATGCCCCATGGCTTCGGTGCTAAGTGATTGAGGTAAGGCGAGTTCAACAATCGCTGGCTTTCCCTCAGGGCTATAGAATGTCGCCTTCGCCTCGATCAACCAAGTGCTAGGCTTTTGATCCATCCACAAGGGGATGCCAATTTTGTGATTCTTGTGCAAGGCAATGCCTATGCCGGTAAAGCAGAGAAGAAAGAGCGCAAGCGCGAAGCGGGTTTTGGAGGACATGGGAAGGTTACCTCATGATTTTATCATCGGCCAAATACGTGCGGGATGGATCGATCCAGCCGAGCGTTTTGATGGTAGTGCGACCGATCAATACGGGGCAAAGCATGTTGCTGCGATTGTTCAAAGTGAACTCGGATTTGATCTGTCGTGTGCCGATTTTGAAAGTAAGGCGAACCACATTACGCTCTTGAGATTCTCCGCCGGGTTCTTTGATGCTTACGATGCGAGAAAGCGGAGCTTCCATTTCGTAGCGTTTGGCACCTTCTTCCCGAGTATCGGTTACAATAAATTTGACCCATTTTTTGCCGTCACGTTCAAAAAGTTGTTGGTTTTCTGCGTGAATGGAACTGGTTTGAGCACCCGTATCAAGTTTGGCGACGAGCGAGTCCTTCATTTCTGCGACGATCACCTTTTCGATCCAACCATAGACCTGAACAGGGTCTGAAGTTACGGGCCTTGCGACTTTGATCGTATCTTCCGACTCGATTTTTTCCGCCGTAGCGTCTTCTTTCTCTTCCGGAGTATCACTTTCGTTGAGATCTTTCTGCGGATCTTTTGCGGAGTCTTGTTTCGATTCAGTTCCTTGAACTGGGGTGACGTTTTCCTGCGCAAGCAAAAAAGATAATCCAATCAGTGACAAGCTGCATGCTGTCACCTTGATGTGTTTGGAAAGTGTCATCGCAAATCAGTCTGCTGAAAAACATCGCAGATGTCAACGCAACGCGACAGGAGACTTTGCCATGTTCGCTTTGAGTGCAGCATCAGACTGACTATCAGCCCAAGTTTTGTAGGAAGCTTGATCGATCACCTCCATCGTTCCGACCATGTTGCCATGTCCTTCGCCGCAAAGCTGAGCACAAACCACAGATGTTTCGAGGGTTTTCGTCGGAGTGAACCACATGGGGATATCATGCTTACCGGGAATTGCATCTTGTTGGATGCGCATCGGCACAATCGCGTAGTTGTGAATGACGTCTTTGCTGTTGATGTCGAGAATTGCTGCAACCTCTACAGGGAGCTTGAGGATCGGGCTTGTAAAGTCATCCGCAGAGTTGGGGTCATTTTTATCGATGCCCAGTTCGTTTGTTCCGGAAATCTGGAAGGGATCGATGCGGCCGAACTTGCCGTCTTTGCCTGGGTAGTGGTAGGTCCATCCAAATTGCCAACCAATCACTCGAACACGCACGTGCTCACCGGCAACGACCTTGTCGAACTTATCGGTGCGTTCGCGCCACAACGGAATCGCAAAGCCGAGGAGTAGCACGGCTTCGATGACGATCACCGCAATTTCAACGTGAGAAGAAATGTGATTGGTAACGCCCAAGTAACTCGCCTTGGGATTAGCGGATCGACGGTGCTTGATCAATGCAACGGTGAGGTAGATCGACCAACCAACGAACAGCACAATCATGAACCAATGAACGACATCGATCAAGTGATCCACATCGGGACCGTGTTGGGAAAAAGGATCTGGAATACCTAAATATTTGCTTGGAGACATGGGTGTTACAGGAGAAAAAATGTGGTGGAAAAAATCATGCGTTGTGAAATTCAGCTTCTTCTTCAAGAGCGAACCGGCGTGAGCGTGCTGCAATGCGCGCCATGAAAAAAATGACGCTAGAAGCAACGATAAGAATGACGACAAGAAGGAAAAAAATCGACCAGCCAACCGCGTCACCACCACCCAATTTGGCGTTGGTCTGACAAGTGCTGCATGCGAGTAACGGGAGTGTTAAGTTCATAAGATGATTTTAGAGGTTTTCTTCCAAAAATAGATACCATAGAGTGGGCTGAAGATCAGTCCTACTATGCCGCTGATGAAAATGACCGATTGCACCATGTCTGCTTGTTCCATGAATAGCTTAGACCAAAGCAGGAAAAACAGGCTCAAAAGGAAGGTGAACGTTACGAAAAGAATGTGAAAGCTTTTCAAGGACATCGGATCAATGGGGTAAGGGATAGAAAATCGGGTCAAACTTGGCAAACATGATCAAAGCGATCATCAGAGCAAAGAATACGATCGCACCAAAGAAGATCCAGTAAATGGCCTTCTTTTCGTGATTCAAGTGCATGAAAATCGCTCCGACAAGTGTCGCTTTAAACGAGGCGATGCAAAGACCTAGGATCATGTCCATGGTATCGAAGCCGTGCTTGCCGACATCAAGGGACTCGTAGCTTGCGACAGCTACGGTAACGCCCGTAAATACAAACAAGATCAGGCATACGATAATGTAAGATCGAATGGATTTTTTGATTTCTTCAGGTGAATTGGCCATAATGAGTCAAGGGATAAAGGGATTACATCAAATAGAGAATGGGGAAAAGGAAGATCCAGACAAGGTCAACGAAGTGCCAGAACAATCCGCCGACTTCGACGCGGTTGGCAAGCCACTCGGGGTTGCTGCGATACATTTTCTTACCGCAGAAAAGGTAGTATCCAAGGACAATGGCACCGCCGATGACGTGCAATCCGTGAAGCGCAGTCATGGTGAAATAAATCGCGTAGTAGGTATTCCATGCAGGAGTGAATTTGCCGCTGAGGAAGACCATTTCGCGTGGGACAACCAAGTGGGGGAAGGTGTGCTTATCCTCACGAGCTTTGTAGTCAGGTCCCATAAACTCTTCCTTGGTGAAAATCTCTGCCTTGCCGCGGTCAACGTTGTTAGCTTTGGCAATAAAGTCTTTCCATCCGATGCGATATTTCTCCGTAAGGGTAGGTTCACGGTTTGGTTTGCCATTTTCATCAACACCGTATTCATTCAGCAAGCGGTCTGCGAGCTGTTTGTTTTGCTGCTTGTTCCATTCCCATGCGGCACGAACTTCTTCGCTATTCTTTATGATCCATGTGTTCTCGATAGCAATCACGGGATCAATGCCTTTTTTCTCTGCCTGCATCACAACATGGCGGAAATCGACTGCGTCGAGGTTGTGCAGCTTCACAGGACTTGGTTGTAGTTTGCCCGTGATGGTTGTATCATCGCGAAGTTTCGAGGAATCAGCGGATTCTTTGATGTCCCGATGATAAAACCACAGGTCGGTGGCTGGTGTAACGTTGAAGGTAACCGATGGAGTTTCGACTTTCAAACTTTGAGCGATTGCGGCATCATCGATCTTGACATCGTTCGTAATTTGCCAACCTTTTTTGCCCTGATTTTCTGGCTTGTCCCATGCTGCGGCCCAAGCAGCACTTGACGCATCCCTGCGGACTCTGCCATTGTTCGCACGAGAGTCGAGGTGATTGTCCCGAATGGCGTTGAGGAGATCAACGGTGAGAGGTTCACCAGCTTTGATCGTGCTGCCTTCGATGGGTAGATCTGCGGCAAGTGTAATGGTGGCTTTAGCAGCGGTTGCTTGGCGCATCATCTCCGCAACCCATGGCTTGTGGAAGCGAACGGTCGTAAACGAGAGTTTTTCCGCAACAACGTGGATTTGGTCAGCTTCAGCGAAAATAGGCTTATTTTCTTTATCGAGTTTACCTGTGTCGGCTTTTTTGTCGAAATCAAGGTGCCCCTCAAGGATGGTGTAATCGGTGAGGCGAATGGCTTGGTGGTGCCATTTGACATTGTATTCGATCCCCTTGAGCACCATGAAGATCAAGGCGCAGAAGATGGTGAATGCCATGCTGATTTGGAAGTTACGCCAATTTCTCAACTTAAGGGCGGCCCAGGCGAAAACCACCGTAACGGATGAGGCAATCAGAACAAAGGTATTGATCAAGCCGGGTAGCACAGGAAGAGCACGTTCTGGCCATGGATAGTCTGCCCCCAATCGCAGATAGACATAAGAAGAGAAGAATCCACCGAAAAGCATGACTTCCGATGCGAGGAAGAGCCAGATAGCGATTTTTGAATTGACCATGCCGGTGTCTTTACGCGGCGTGAAGATGTAAGGAATTTCCATAAAAACAGAGTTGCTGAGACGGAGTGGTGAGAATTAGTGAGCGACTTCTTCTTTTGCAGGAGTCAGTGCAGGCATGTCTGCTGGCTTTTCCCACTGGGGAGTGAAATCCTCAGTAGCACCAGGCTGGCTGTATTCGTAGGGTCCACGATAGCTTGCCACATCGAAAGTGAAGTTGCCATGACCTGGAGGTGTAGGCGTTGCCCATTCCAGCGTAGTTGCATTCCATGGGTTGTCACTTTCCACTTTTTTGCCATTGAAGTAGCTCAAGAAAATGTTGATAATGAAGGGAATTTGGAAGAACGCCATCGTCCAAGCCGCCGTTGACATGAGAATATTGGAATCGATGTGTTGAGCTACAGTGAGGCCGAAAACGTTAGCCGAATCAGCAGCTTTGGCGAGGTAAGCATCACCGCCGTTGGCCCAGCGGCGGTGGAAACCAGCCATGCCTTGCGTTAGCATCGGGAAGAACAACAAGTTCATGCAAATCAGCGATGGCCAAAAGTGCAGATGGTTGAGAGTGTTGCTGGTGTAGCGTCCCGTGATTTTTGGATACCAATGATGGACACCTCCAAACAAACCGAAGAGGATGCCTGGAGCTACGACGTAGTGGAAGTGACCGATCACGTAGTAGGTATCATGCAAGTGTAGGTCCACGAGATTGAATGCCAAAGGAAGACCAGTAAGACCGCCGATGCCGAACATCGGGATAAACGCACAGGCCCACATCATAGGAGAAGTGAAACGAATAGAACCACCCCAGAGTGAAATCATCAGAGCTGTAAGAAGAATCACTGAAGGAATGGAAATCAGCACCGTGGTGATCTGGAACCAAGTCGAAATGGCAGGGCCCATGCCGGTAAGATACATGTGGTGAGCCCAAACGATGAAGGACAAGAAACCTAGAACGATCACCCCATAGACCATCGATTTGTAACCCCAAAGTGGACGACGGGTGTTCGCTGGAATAATTTCTGCAACGCAAGCAATCGCAGGCAATAGAAGAACATACACTTCTGGGTGCCCCAAGAACCAGAAGAGGTGTTGGAACAAGAGAGGGCTACCACCACCGGAAAGTTCTGCAAGTCCATCAGATTTGCTGAAAAGACCTGAAGGCAAAAAGAACGAAGAATTCCAAACGCGGTCAACGAGCTGCATAATGCCAGCAGCCTCAAGAGGAGGGAAAGCAAGCAAGAGTAAGAAACCTGTTACCAACATGGCCCATACAAAGAAAGGCATGCGCATCCAGGTCATGCCGCGAGCACGCAAATTGATAATCGTTGTGATGAAATTGACCGAGCCAAGGAGCGAAGAAGTGATCAGCAAAACAAGTCCGACGAGCCACTGTGTTTGTCCCGCCAGCCACTGATTGACGATCTGCGCGTCGGCAAAGCCAGCGAGCGGTGAATAGTTGGTCCAGCCCGACTTTGCGGCACCAGATTCCATGAAAAACGAGGCGCACATCACCAGACCGCCTGCAAGGTAGATCCAGTAGGAAAGCATGTTGAGTTTCGGAAAGGCCATATCTACGGCGCCAATTTGCAAGGGCGTCACGTAGTTACCAAAAGCCCCGAAGCCAAGAGGCACAATTCCAAGGAAAACCATGATTGTGCCGTGCATCGCACCAAACATATTGTAGGTGTCGCCAATGACTTTCCCATCTTGCAACCAACGAGCTTTCCAGCTATCGGTAAACACCCAGCTCATCCAGCCGGGTAGGGGCTCGTGGGGGTAGGCGATTGACCAACGCATCACCATCATCAGGTAGAACCCAAACAACAAAAACGACATGGCGGTCAGGCCGTATTGGATGCCGATGGTCTTGTGATCTGTCGAAAAAATGTATTTTTGCCAAAAGCTTTGATGATGGTGATGATCATCGTGATGTGCTTCGGAATCGTGGTTGGTCGCTGCGTGTTCGCTCATGATTTGGATGAGAGTTTGTGCTAGGTAGAATCTATTGTGGAAGGCAATTCGTTGCTCGCGAAAGCTCAAATTGCACAGAAGTTGAGAAGAATTACCTGACGCAACGTGTACTTCGTTTGGTTTTTTGTAAAGGAATTTGGAAAACTTTGTGAAATTTTTCACAAGCTGCCATTTTTGGAGAACGTAGGTCATTGATTCGACAAGATTTTCGAAAAGGGACGCTTGGAATTTTGTCGCTTAGCAGCACGGTGGAGCCGAAGGCATTTGACGCGATCTGTGGCGATAAATTGCTTGACGCTGCATTTTCATCACGTAGTTTTTCGCCCGATTCACAATTCGCAGATGAAATCACCCACTAAGCTCCTTTTTCTTTGCGTTCCTTTCCTCTTTTCCTCATGCTCGCTATTTCGGACGCCAGAGCCTCCGCCGAAAGCATCGCACGTGATGTACGAATGGTATGATGACCAAGGACCAGGAGAAGTAGCGCTGAATATCAATCTCACCACGCAAAAAGCCCAAGTTACCCGCGGGGGAAGGCCCATTGGATGGTGCTTCGTTTCTACTGGGAAAGAGGGGCGTGGCACACCTGCTGGAAATTACAAAGTGATGGAAAAAGTGGTCGATAAATTTTCCAACAAGTATGGCTGGATTTCCGATGCAGCGGGCAATCTCGTGACTGCTGATGCCACGCCGAAAACTCCCTTGCAACCGGGGGAGGTGTATCATCCTTCCGAGATGAAATATTGGCAGCGCCTGACTTCCTATGGAATTGGCATGCACGTTGGGCCGATTCCTAAGCCTGGCGAACCAGCCTCGCATGGTTGCATCCGCATGCCAGTGGACTTTAAGCCGATTTTGTTCGAAGTCACCAAAATAGGAACTCCCGTGAAGATTACTTATGGTCCTGCGGATTTTTGGCCGACTCGTCCGGCGGCTTTGGCGCAGACCATGAACGCGCAACGGTGATCTATCCTGTGATCTGTGGTTAGGAAAATCCATCCTTGACCGAATTGGCGAGAGTCATTACACCTCCCGCGCATGGAAGCTCTTTATGAAGGCAAGGCCAAACGACTTTGGTCCACAGATGATCCGCAAATTTTGCGCATGGAATTTAAAAACGATGCTACGGCATTCAATGGTGAAAAAAAAGCCCAGTTTGAAAACAAAGGCAGGCTGAATAAGTCGATTAGCTCCTTGATCTACGGGCAGCTCGAAAAAGCAGGAATCGCGACGCATTTTGTCAGCCAAACCGACGAAACCAACGTTCTCGTGCGCAAGGTGCAAATCATCATGATCGAAGTCATCGTGCGCAATGTTTCCGCTGGCAGTTTTTGCAAACGCACGGGAATCGAAGAAGGCCGCACCTTTCGCCAGCCTATCATCGAGTTTTCGATCAAAAGCGATGAATTGGGAGATCCTCTCGTCAATGATGACTACATCCGCGAGCTGGAACTGGCTACAGCAGACGAACTCGCCTACCTGCGAACTGCCGCACTCACCGTGAATGATTTTTTGACGCAGCTTTTTGGTCGCGCCGGCTTGCGCTTGGTGGATTTTAAATTGGAGTTTGGTCGCTTAACCGATGGCAGTGATGCCATTGTTCTCGCTGATGAAATTAGCCCTGACGGATGCCGTTTGTGGGATCTGAAAACGGGCGAAAAAATGGACAAGGATCGCTTTCGTCGCGATCTCGGTGGTGTCATGGAAGCCTATGAAGAAGTTTTGAAACGTTTGAAAGAATTGTCATGAATTTCACCTGTGAAGTTGCCCGCAAAAACCAGCATTTTGCCGATGCTGATGCCCTGCTCTATACCCCGATTCAAGCGGAATTACGCTACAAGCAAAGTCGCGTTTACCACTTTGACTATGAAGGCGATTACGAAGCACTACGTGGCTTTGTCAAAGAGGTATTAGTTGATGAAGTGAGCCAAGAACTCCGTGAAACGGGCGTGCCGCTGGAGATGGATGCGCTTTTTCATCTCGACTACGGAATGAAGCCTGGTGCGCTCGATTTAGAAAAAGAAGCGATCATGCAATACTATCGCTCGCGCAGCGGAACGGCAAACTCGTTTCAATTGAAAAAGCTGGAAATTTCCCAACGTGTTTCCATTTTTGGCAGTGGAGATAAAGACATGCTAGTGACGAAATTCGTTAAAGATATCGTTAATCCAGCCATCCACAAATACATCATACACTAGTTGAGCTCCATGTTGCCATGGTAGATCGGCTTGATCTCAAAAAAATAGTAACGGCATAAAAGACATCAATCAAAAAAACCTTTTTCAAACAATATGAGATCGAAGCGACAATACCCAAAATCATGGAGCGCTTGCACTGCGCTAATCCCGGCATGCGCTACACTGCTGATGTGGTTTTCATCGACCACCGTGGGGCGAGCTGTGAATGAGAAAGGTGACTGGCCATGGAACTTGAAATTGAGCGGTTATCATGATGCTGAGGTCGCTGAAGCCTTAGGCCAAGGATGGTTTATGAACGTAGGGCCGACAGGGATTCGTGCTCGCATCACTCACGAACACCCGAAATATCTCACGGTAAAATACGTTTTCAAGAAATGCCCTGCAGCAGGCTTGATCAAAATCGATGACATCATCGTCGGCGCGAACGGTAAAAAAATGAACGTGGCTCACACCTTCGGGCGTGGAAGCCGAGGACGTTCCACTTGGGATGGCCCGATGGTCGAGATGGCGAAATTGATCGAAGAAAGCCAAGGGAAAGACGGCAAGCTTGATTTGATGGTCTGGCCAGGAGGAAATCAGCAGCAAGAAAAGGTTGTGAGCGTGAAAATTCCCGCTGTCGGACGTTTTTCGGCAACGTGGCCGTTTGATTGCAAGCGCTCCGATCAATTGATGATCGAGCTTTGCGACTTTATCGAATCCGAGCACAAGCGTGCCGGCCAATTTGAAAACAATGTCCACACTCATGGATCATGCGTTCTCGCACTCATGGCAAGTGGCGAAAAAAAGTATCAGCCCTTGATCAGAAATATTCTCTCCGACTACGGAAAGCGCCGCTACGACAGCACCAACGGCGACGGCTTCCCGGCTTGGGGGCAAGTACACGATGGCATCGTGATGGGAGAATACTACCTTTTGACGAAAGACTCGAAACTTAAGCCAGCCATGGAATCATTAGCCGATTGCTTGAACGATAGCGTCTGGCCCGAAACCGGTGGTTTGTCGCATCGTCCTTTTGCTGCGATCCAACGCCGCATGGCGGCAGGAGGTCCTAAGGGTTACGGCGCGATGGCTCTTCCTGCCGGCTTGGGCATGGTCGCCTTGAGCCTGTTCAAAGAAGCTGGACTGCCTTACGCTGAACCATCTTACCAACGCATCCACGAAGCTTTCCTTTGCTCTGTGGGGAAAAATGGAGCCATCGATTACGGATACAACATTTGGGATCATGCCGTCATCACTCTAGCCGACAAAAATGGATCACCAAAAAATAGCAAACGAGGAATTGGCTTCGAATGCTTAGAGGGGCTCAAGGGCATCGGTAAATACGATATTTTTTGGCCAACCAAAGCTGATAAGCGTTATAAGCCTACCGATTGGATTGATCGTGAGGCCGAGACAAACCGCGTCTTCGACATGGGGGATAACAAGCGCTTGGTCGTTCGCAACATGTCGCCCAAAGAACCAAAGACGGCTTTCACTCATGATGGTAACGCCGTAGATCACCATGCTCGCTCTGGCGTAGGCGCGCTAGCCCATAAGATTGGCAACGCTGGTAATCCATCTTGGGGATACCTAGGCGACCTCATGGCCGAGGGCTGCGCCAATAGTGGCAAAGGCTTGATGGATGGGCACGCCTCAACCCACATGCACGTCTTGTGGGGATCCCTAGGTGCTGCCATGGCCGAGCCAAAAGCATTCCGCAAATATCTCGATGAGATCAAGTGGTGGATGATCATGGCGCAAACGCACAACGGTGGATTTGTCATTATGCCAGGGCGCGACTATGCTTCTACCGATCATGCCTATGGAACGCGTAATTTCCCCTCTGCTTGCGCGGCGTTAATTCTCTCGGTCAAAGAAAAAAAGCTGCGAATTACAGGAGCGACTTCATCCAAAATCGAAAGCAGCAAAGCCTCTTCAGCAATCCCCAGTTCCCGCGCAGCTCGCACGATGAATGAGGAAAAAATCAAATTGCTAGATAAAGCGCTTTTTGACGCCTTGGCCGAGATCAGTCACAATGGCGAAGTCGAGGTTTTGCCCATTCAGATCTCGAAAGCCCATGCCAAAGTCCGATTTTTAACAGTGGAAAATAAGACCCACGTAACCTTCCAAGCACTACAAAGTGAAGCAAAAGCCTCCTTCGCCTACGCAGATTTAACAAAACAAGACCGCGCCGCACTCGCCCGCGTTGTTGCAGAAATACGCACCAATCACCCTGAAGCCCAAGCCATGGCCGGTGCTTACCAAGAGATCTGCGGGCAGACGGACCTTGCCGATCCCTATTATAAAAAAGCCGGTGAAGATTTCACCAAGACCATCAACGGCTTCTTCGAATAAACATCCCCGCCTTTCCTTGTCTTCGGGTCTAGCAATTCTTGCCGCAGTAGATTTTTTTCATTGAATGATAAAATTTTCAGAATATTGTGAATTCCAGATCGTGAAGTAGCAAAAAGTGGAAACGGAAATCAACGAGGTAAAACAACTGCGTGAAGAATTTGTCGCGCAATGGGGGGCTCTAGGCTCGCAATGGGGCATCAATCGCACTATGGCGCAGATCCATGCACTGCTGATGACCACCTGTGAACCGATGACCACCGATGACCTAATGTCAGAGTTAGCGATCAGTCGCGGAAACGCTCATGCGAACGTCAAAGAGTTGATCGCTTGGGGTTTGGTGCGCACGGTGATCCGTAGGGGCGAGCGAAAAGAATTCTTCGAGGCAGAAAAAGATGTTTGGGAAATCGCCCGCACTGTGGCACGCGAGCGCAAACGACGCGAGATCGATCCTGCGCTCGGAGTCTTGCGCGAGTGTGTTGAGAAAAGCCGAACCATGAAAAGTGCGGAAGCAGAAGCATTTCACAAGCAGATGAAAGCTTTGGAAGAATTTGTCAGTTTCTCCTCAAGAGTCGCAGACCAAATTGCAGCTATGAAGCACGGCTACGCCATCCAATTGGTCGCTAAGCTCTTTGGAAAATAAACAACGATCTTTTTTATAACCCCAAATCCGACTTACGAATCGGAGATGTTTGCAGATGTTGTTGTACTGCCTTTTTCTGAATTTTTGTCAATGTGCCCCTCAATGCGGATCGTCGGATGGGTCGTTCTGAAAAATCGTAACAGCATAGGTCTGCTTTTATGGGAAACCACGGTTGCCATGTAGGGCAATCTGATCCTCTCACCGTATGTTGTGATGATGACAAAATGGAATCCATCAGATTCATCCCAATAGATCTGGGCAACATCCTGTATTGCGAGCTGTTTTTCTTGGCCTATGAAGCCCCAACAGATGTTCTCTTGGTCCACGCTGAAAACATGAGTTAGTGCGCCGCCCGTCATCATCCACGCGCCACGCAAGCAGATGATGAAAAGGGCTAGTCCAGCGATACCGAAGATCAGTTCTATCGAAGCTCTTCCTTCTGCACCAATTCGGTGAAATCCAAGCAGCATAAACAGTATCGACAAAAATAACGAGAACATAAGCCCAAAGAAAGCTAGGATTCTTGAATCCTTCTTTGTCCGATGAAATGCTTTCCTATTCGATACCATTTCTTTGGTTGTCCCTTGTTGTGCTGAGTCCGTGGACGCTGGTTTCATAGGTTCGTCATTTTAGCGCCAGCGGATCTACACTTCTCGACCATGAAGTTGAGCGATGCCAGTGGTATCTGTGCCGTAGGAGCTGGCGAGTTTATGGCACCTCGGAAAGCAAGCGCACCATGCCCTTTTCATCATCGATGAATTAACTTGGACTTCGAACTGGTGTGGCATGTTAGATCGTTTTTTGTATTTTCGCAAAGAATAAGGAGCGGTGGCGAGGAACGGTAGCGCCACTCGAAAACGAGATTAAGGGTCGTAGTGACGAGGGTCATTTCGAATCGGGATGATTTTCTCGTTGTTCTCATTGGGATTGGCAGTCTCGATTCGCTTCCATTGTTTTGATGCTTTCACCTTTGACATTGCTTGCTCATCGGCGAAAAAACGAACCAAACCGCAATCCTGACATATCGTCGGGTAAAGCTTGGCGTCGCTAAGGAAGCTGCCCAACCCCGGCAAGTGAATGGAATGTATGTTTCCACTAACTCCTGCCATATTGATGAAGATATTTTTTCCACTACAAATGGGACAGGTCGGTTCGATTTTCATGAGATTTCCTTTTGATCCTTGCGAAAGTCTGAATCAACGTAATGGGAAATGGAAGCCTGAATTCACTAACGAGCCTTACCCGCCGTCGAGTAGGTCACAATGCGGATTAAAAGTATCCGCAATCATCGACCAACTCTGCTAAATCAGAATACCATGCCCCCGAATCACCCAACCACAGTTTATCGAAAAACATAAGCCCCCAATTTCGGTCAGTTCCTCGATAGCCTGACTCTGAAAATCCTAAGCAAACATTGTTTTCAGGAATGATAGCGAAAATCCAGACGGTTTCAGAATCACATGCGTCATAGGCTCTAACCTGGGCAAAGGGAGTTACGAAGCGCTTGCGGATATCATCTTTCAATCTGGCATCAAACTTTGATAACTCTGATCCTACGATTCCTTCTATCGAATTTGCATCCATTATCCTCAAGTTCTGCGGCAGCTCGTATTGAAGCGTCCGGTTGGGACGATAGACAACCGTCCGATGTTTCGGGAACTTGTATTGTTATGCGAAGAGATCGAGGATGGGCGTACCTTTGTCGGCGATTTTGAAGGGGCGTTTGCTGGGGGACATGACGACGAGGTCGTGCGGCAGGCCTACGGCGTGGGCAATGGTGGCGTTGAAGTCTTGCACTGTGACGGGATCCTTTCGGACTTTGTTGCCGATGGCATCGGTTTCGCCGTATTTCATGCCGCCTTTGATGCCGCCACCTGCGAGCAGGCAACTGAACGCGCTGGGATGGTGATCGCGTCCGTCGCTGTGTTCGGCTTTGATTTCTGGTGTTCGTCCGAATTCTGTGGATACGACGACCAAGGTGTCTTGCAGTTTTCCGCGTTTTTCTAAGTCGGTGATTAAGGCGGCGTAGGCTTGGTCGAACTCTTGGCACCGGCCTTCTACGGCGGTGAAGTTATCATAGTGGGTGTCCCAGCCACCGAGTTGGACTTCGACGAAGCGGACACCGTGCTCGATCAATCGACGCGCGAGCAAGCAGCCTTGGGCGAAACGTCCGGTGCCGTAAAGTTTTTTGGTTGCTGCGGATTCTTGGTCGATGTTGAAGGCGGCAAGATCCTTCGAGTTCATCAAACGAATCGCCTCTTGGTAGAGGTCTTGGTAGGCTTGCACGTCGGCGTTGGCGTAGCGCTCGTGGAATTTTTTGTTGAGCTTGTCTGCCAACGATAGGCGGCGGTCAAAATTTTCTTTGGAGACCTCGCTGACGCGGCGAGAGTCTTGCAGTCCGTCTTGCGGGCTGCCGATGGGAGCGGCGGCATATTTGGCTCCAAAAAAGCCCGCGCCTGAGTGGTCAGCTGGGGTGTCGATGGAAACAAAGCCTGGGATATCGGGATTGATGCGTCCGCCGAGCTTCATAACCCAAGAGCCCATGGAGGGATGTTTGATGGTGCCGCGCATGGCGTAACTGGTGTGCATGATGTAAGCGCCTTGTTCGTGGGCACCTTGGAGGGAGTTCATGGAATTGATCACGCAGACCTGATTCATGATTTCTGCTGTTTTCGGCAAGTAATGGCCGAGCATGACATCGGTCGCCTTGCTAGGGATGGTGGTGGTCTTGCCCATGACATCCTTTTTCTTGGGCTTGGGATCAAAGGTATCCAGGTGACTCATGCCGCCGGACATGTAGAGGTAAATGATGTGCTTGGCTTTGGCTCCCGTAGCAGCTTCTTTTGGAGCGGCTTCGGCGAGGTGTGTGCCCATCATCGGGAAGAGATGGACACCGAGCAAGGTGCGTGCCGCGTTGGAGAGAAAGCTACGGCGGGTGATTTCGTCGGTATGGGTGAAATCGTTCATGATCTTGGTGGTAGGTTGGGTTTATTGAAGGAAAAGGAATTCGGAGGACATGACAAGGGCAGAGACGATATTGCGCAGGCCTTGTTGCTTGTCAGTGGAGCTCAGTTCTTCTTTCATCCATGACATTTCTTCGGCGTTAGGTGGACGGTTCAGGATGGCGATGTAAATCCGGCGAATGGTTTCTTCGTCGTTCTTCGCACCAGCGAGTCCTTTGTAAAGGTGCGCATCGGGGTTGTTGACCAATTGTTTTTGCACGAAGCCATTCATTAACGAAAGCACTTGTCCGACGTTTGGCTCGCGGCTTGCGGCTTCTACGACGTCGCGTTCGGATTGGCCGAAGAGATAGAGAAAATGCGAGCGTGGGGCAGGGGAGGGGAGTTCTGATGCTCGTACTTGTGCTGATCCTTGGTAGGTGGTGAATTGGGACATCATGCTCATGCCGTTGCCGGAGCCGCCGCCAGGAGTGCTGGATTGAATGGCGGAAACAAAAGAAGTGAAGTACTCGCGGACTTCTTTTTCGGACTTCAGCGCGAGTAATTCTTGAGAGAGTTGCGGCATGGTTTTCTGCCCGCGGAGAATGGGCTTGCCGTTGAGGTAGATGCGGTCGTCTAGCGAGCGGAGGGGCTTTTTATCTGGGTCGCCACCGGCTAAGGTGATCAGTGAATCCCAGATCATTTCGGATGAAAGGCGTTCGATTTTTCGCCCATGGAAGTCATCGCCAGTCTCGACGCTCGAGGGCTGCGGATTGGTGGCGAATTGGAAGGTGCGCGTGAGCATGAGGATGTTTTGAAAGGCCTTGAGGTCGTAATTTAAGTCCTGCATGGTCTTGCTAAGGTGCGCCATCAATTCGGGGGCATGAGTTTTTTCCGCAGGAATGTATTCATCCACAGGTTCGTAGATGCCTTTGCCCATGATGCGTTTCCACATACGATTGGCGATGACACTGGCAAATTGATCCCCCGTCTTGGTGGTGACCCATTTGGCGAGTTCTTCGCGACCATGGCCTTCGCTCTTTACAGCAGACATGCGGACAGGTTTGCCAAAAGGGGTTTTGGCACCGATCATCTCGCCTGGTTTCGCATCGCGGTATTGGTAATCTGAAGGCAGAGCGATACGCCCACTACCTGAACCACTGAGGCTCATGCCATAGACTTTGTCCCAGAGGATTTGCGCGATGTTGTATTCTTTGCTGCGTCGGCGATCCTCTTCTCGAAGCTCGCTCCACAGCGGCTGCATATACTTTTGA
>JAIYDP010000442.1 GCA_027487435.1 Verrucomicrobiaceae bacterium
ATCTCGATGTTGAAATATTCCGGATAAGCCACCATGAAATGGCAGCAAGCGAACCCGATCGCCCGTGCCCGCTCACGGGATTTCCCTTTGAAACGAATCGCCCGCTCAAACAGATTCGCCCGCTCCTTCAGAGCCGAAGTCGCCACCGCCAGCGCGAGATCTTCTTTGGATTCAAAATGCAGATAAATCGTGCCCTTGGAATACTCGATGGCCTTCGCCAAGTCATCGATACTGAAGCCCTGAAACCCTTGGTTCAGCAGCAGCACACGCGCCTGCTCCACGATCAGCTCCTCCCGGGCTTTTCGCTCACGCTCCTTGCGGCTGAGTGTGGGTGCGGACATCTGGAGGAAGATTTTACAAAAATTTGACCAATAGTCAAACTAAATTTTCCTATGTATCTAATTTTATACAGACGCGGGTCGTAATAGATGCAACTTGTAAATCCGAAGTCTAACGCCGCAATTCGCCGTCATCGTTTGCTGCGCAAGGCATTTTAGACCTTGGGGCAGCATCACTGGGTGTAGTCCGATGCGTCCATGAAAAGCCTTGCGCATCAAAACCTAGCAGTGGCGTTTTTGCATTCCACTTTGGATCTCGGGATCACACCCTTTCCTCGCTTCATGTCTGGCCACCCGCTCTTTCAATAGCCTACCCCCAAAGCAATTTCCTAGCAATCAAGACCGCCTATAACATGCTTTCGCCGTCCGTACCGGCGTTTTGCCGCAAGTCACGGACTTCGATACAAGTCCGCCCCGTAAAGTTAACTTGGGCATTCATCCGACATCCTATCATGAAAACACTTCCATTCCAAGGTCCGTCTTCCTCCGTCCTTACAGCGGCATTCTTTTCGCTGTTTGCCGCTCTGGCCACCTCGCACGTCCACGCCGAGCGCATTACTCAGGTTTACATCTTCGGCGACAGCAGTTCTGACGTGGGCTCGGGGCCCAACGGTCTCCCTCGTCCTACCAACGCCGGTCGCATGTGGGGCGAGGTGATCGGCGACACGCTGGGCCATCCATCGACCGCCGCCCGCACCGTCTCGATCAATGGCGATGGCACCATTATCAGCGCGCCCAACGGCGGCAACAACTACGCCGTCAGCGGAGCGACCGTGGGGCCGTTTCCGGGCTCGGTGAGCTTCGCCGATGAAATCGCGTTTTTCACCCAGGACAAAAGCCGTTTCGGCAGCAACGACTTGGTCTTCACCTGGCTCGGCTCTAACGACATCACCACGGCTTTCTTTGACGGCGTTCCATTCAGCCGCGAGCAATACGTGGACACCTACTTGGAAAACATCGCATCACTGAGACAACGGGGCGCCAAAAACATCGTCGCCATTGTCGAGCCGACGAAACTCCTGCCCGTCCAGTGGACCCTAGACGCTAGCGGCGGACTCATCACTACCGATCTTATAGGAGTGCTCAGCGATGAAATCGCCGCGTCGAACAATGTCCTAAATCCAAGGCTCGCCCAAGCCGGAGTGTATCTCGTCGATGTCAACAAGCTGGCTGAGGACGTCCGACTGAACCTAGGCAAGTATGGCTTCCTCTACGGCACCGACAATTACATCACTCTCGGCGATGCCACATCGTTTCCCAACGACGGCAACGTTTTTGCCAACGGTCATTATTCCACCGCGATGCACGCGGTCATCGGCGACTATATTCTGACGCAACTGCGGGCGCGGGATCAGTTCACCAGCGTCCTCACCCAGTCCATGTTCACCTTCAAACAGGAGACGTGGGCACTGGCTCAAGCAAACACGTTGTCAGCTTTCCTCGAAAGCGACTCCCTCGGAAGAGTTCATCAACGTGAAGTGGGGACGTGGAAAACCCAGGCCGGACTGACTGGCCGCAGTTCCACCGAAGCGGATACTGGAGGCACCGACACCGACCTCGTGACCGGACAAGGCGGCGGCTACGTAGCCGGAGACCTAGCGATGTCCAACGACTGGCTGCTGGGCGGACGCTTTTCCTTCACGAATTCAGACGGAAGGTTCGGCGACAGCTTATCCAACAACAAACGTGAGGGCGAATACGGCAGCCTCGATCAAAGCACCGCCATGCTGTCACTTTACGCTGTTCACCGGCTCACCGACTCAGCCTATCTCAACACAATGGTAAGCTATGGGGCGACCAATTATGACAAAATCAATCGCCGCGCATCCCTAGGCTCCGTTGCCAAGGAACAAACCCAAGGTGATACTACGGGGGACTTCATGTCCGCCTCGATCGGCGGAGGCTTTGAAATCCCGTTGGGAAATTGGACCGTAACACCAAACGCCTCCTTGTCCTATGAGACTATCTCCATTGACGGTTACAGCGAGCGTCAAAACGTCTTGGGGCTGGCCTACGGAGATGCTGACTACAACGCCCTGCGCGGTTCGCTGGGTGTCCGTGCTCAGTTGACGGGCGGCACGAGCAAACTGCGCCCGTTCTTCGGCCTGAATGTCAGCCGCGACTTCATCGCCGACGAAATCACTGTCCAAGTCGGCCCCGATCGTGCTTCCGTGGTCGATTACTCCACCGAGCGTCCCAACCGCACCCTAGGCACGGCTTCGGTGGGTGCGAATTATATTCTTACGGACAATCTAATAATCGGGAGCACCTTGACCTTTGGAGGCAGTCTCGACGCAGACCGCTCCACCTACCTCGGGTTATCGCTAGATTTCGGTTACAGCTTCTAACCGTCGTTGAACCAGCGCAGCCTTTGCTTTGCGGGGAGGGTTGCGTTATCGTAAAAATCAGACTTGCCCATCACGGGTGTTCATTTACCCTATTGTATATTCTGAATGTCCGTAGTTATTCATTTACCGTCATCCCCCCTCACGCATGGCGCGCGTAGGCGCTGGCTCGGGACAGGTTCTTATTGGGGATTTCAGACCATGGGTTGGGGAGTCATTTTGGCGGTCGAACTGGCTCCTCTTTTATTCGCAACGACCCAAATCACCGTGCAGGCGCTGGCGGCCAATCTTGCCTTCGTCGTTCTCTGCGCCCTCGGTTCGCACTTGTTGCGCGTTGTCCTGTTGTTTTTGCTGCAACGGCCGCGAGGCGCGGCGAGCCTCCTAGTGATTTGTGCGGCTTGGACCTTCGTGATCGGGGCGGCCCTGACCTTCGTTTACATGGCGCTGGTCGAGCTTTTGGCCGCGACCGATCCAACGATTTCGAAGGAAACTCCGATTGTCTGGAATGCCGCCGACTACACCGACACCCTCGTCATTGTGCTCGTCCTGTTGATGGTATGGATAGGATTTTACTTATCGTTGCGATCTTACCGCCAGCAACAGCAGGACAAGCTTGATCATGTGCGGAGCGAGGTCCAGGCGCGCGAAGCCGAACTCCGCGCACTCAAGGCTCAGATCAACCCGCATTTTCTCTTCAACAGCCTCAACTCCCTGCGCGCCCTCATGCCGCCAGAGCACGAACGCTCGCGCGCCACTGTCAGTCGGCTGGCCAACCTGCTGCGGGCCTCACTGGCCACCGATCAGGAACCGTTGGTGCCCTTGTCACGTGAACTCAGCATGGTGGAGGATTATTTGGAGATCGAGAAGCTGCGCCACGAGGAGCGATTGCGCTGGAAAATCGAAGTCTCCCCCGCCGCCCGCGACTGGCCAGTTCCGCCATTCGCACTCCAAGGCCTAGTGGAAAACGCGATCAAACATGGCATCAACCGCATAGAAGAAGGCGGCGAAATCGAAATCTCGGCGCAGGTAGCCGATGCGCGACTGCATCTCGACGTCACCAACCCCGGCTCCCTCGAATCGACACCCAACTCCAGCGGCGTGGGTATGGCCAACGCCCGCACCCGCCTCTATCTGTTATTCGGCGCGGAGGCTTCGCTGGATTTGATCGTTCCCTTTCCAGGGTGTGTGCAGGCGAGAGTCCGTTTGCCCGTTCCTCTCGCGCCTGCGCCAACTCAACCACTCTCTTCATCATGAAAACCCTGCTGATCGACGACGAACATCTGGCCCGCAAGGAGCTCAGACACCTTCTAACGGCCCACCCCGAAATCGAGATCATCGGTGAAGCGGCCAACGTAACCGAAGCCTTGCGCCTGATACCCTCGCTTCGCCCAAAGCTGTTGTTCCTCGACATCGAAATGCCCGTCCGTAATGGATTCGATCTGCTATCGGCTCTCCCTGCACCGCATCCGCATATCATTTTTGTTACCGCTTACGATGCGTTCGCCGTGCGTGCATTTCAGGTAAACGCTCTCGACTATCTGCTCAAGCCGGTCGATCCGGAGCGCCTCGCCGAAGCGCTAGCCCGCATCGGGCGAAAAAGCGAAAGAGCCGACGACGACCTCTCCTCCGAAAAAATGCCAGTCCGGGAACCAGAGATACCCTTTCAAGAGGAGGACCGAGTGTTCGTCCGCGAAGGCGACCGCTGTTGGTTCGTTCCATTGAAGGAGATCGTCCTGCTCGAGGCACAAGGCAATCACACGCGGGTTCATCTTCGAGGCGAACGTCCGCTGTTGCGCCGGTCCTTGGCCGCGATGGAAAAGCGCTTGCCAGGAACATTGTTTGTTCGCGCCAATCGCGGTCAGTTGGTCAATCGCAGCTCTATCGAAAAAATGGAACCATGGTTTAGTGGCGGCCTTAAAGCTACGTTGCGAAATGGCACCGTGGTGGAGTTTTCCCGAAGACAGGCCCAGGAGTTTCGCGATCGCCTCGAACTGTAAACAACACAGGAAATTTTTTCGATGGGCTCATCAATTAGTAGGAGTGCCAAGTTTGTGAGTATATACAGACCAATATGAACAACAAGTAAACACAAACCGCCAAGATCCGCGCTTCTGTCGCCCGAGATGGGTTTTCCGACGTCATTGCGATAGGCGGTGGACTTGCAGGTTTATCCGTGCATGACAGTTGCAAGCTGCCGGGGCATCCGGCGTTGTGTTGGAAGGACGGAGTCGGGTCGGTGGTCGTGTTCATTCGCAGCGCCTTGAGATCGGCCACACGATCGACCTCGGGTTGCAGTTCATTGGCGATGCACAGCGGCGCATTTCGGCGCTCGTCGATGAGATGGGTCTGACGCGCGTTGCACCGAACACGGCGGGGAAAAGCGCTTTCCTGATGTCGGATAGTGTGCCAGCAGCACGCAGGAATTTTTTGAGATTATCGTAAGCGGCAATTTTTTGAAGAATGGCGAGCGCTTTTGGCTTGCGGTTGGCGCGGGCATATTCAGCAGCGAGAGGTTCGGAAGGGGCCGCAGTGGCGTTTGGCTTTGCGGTGAGCTTGAGGAGGAGTTTTTTACCCGCTTCGCCGAGACCATAGTGGAACATCAGCCCAGAAATGCTAACACCTGCGGACTCATCATCATCCCTATTAAACGCTCTTGCACATTAAAGTCTATCAGCTATCTATTGCGTTATTACGGATGTCGGGTTGAACTGCGGATTTTCTGATGATGCTAGCCTTCCTTTGGAGTGCTGCGACATGTCGCCCCTTGCTGGAAAGCGCGGACATGTCCACGAACTCCAAGTTTCACGAAAGTCTAACAGTGGCGTTTTTGTATTCCACTTTGGATCTCGGGATCACACCGTTGCGACCTTTTCTACCTTGCCACTTTGAATGGAGCGATAGATGGCATCGATCACTAACAAGTCACGCAGACCTTCTTCTCCTGATGGCGCAAAATCTGTTCCGTCGATGATCGCTTGGGAAAAGGCTTCGATCTCTAACTGAAAATGATCCACGTTGGGGAGGTCGAGATAGTTTTTCTTTCCGCTGCAAAATCCTTTCAAGCCGCTATAACCAAATGCTGGTTCCATACCGAATTTGCCACGTTGGCACACTGCAGTAAAATCATTGTAGCCACCGAAAAGATAGGTGGTGGTGCACTGCGCAGAGCGGCCTGTCGCAAACTTCATTTGCCAGTTGACCGTTTCATCTACTTCAGCAAATTTCACAAGATCGGTTTTCGTTTCGATGGCAGAGACTTCTACTGGTTCTTCGCCCATCAAATAGCGGCAAGCTTGCAGTGCATACACCCCGACGTCCATCAATGCTCCGCCGCCCGCAAGCGCTTTGCGCAATCGCCATTGCTTGGGATCGCCACTCTGGAATCCAAAATTGGCTTGGATGTGTTTCACTTCGCCGAATACTTTCTCTTTCGCTAAACGCATAGCCTCGCGATGGTGGGGCTCGAACTGACAACGATATCCAATACCTAACAATTTTTTGGCCGTAGCACAGGCTTCAATCATCTTACGGCAATCGTCTGGGGTATTTGCCATCGGTTTCTCGCAAAAAACATGCTTGCCTGCTTTCGCGGCTCGCTCGACATATTCGCGATGCATGGAGTTGGGCAAGACAATGTAAACCACAACGACATCGGTATCATCGATGATCTTGTCAAAGTTCTCATAGCTATAAATATGGCTGGCATCGAAGCCATACCTTTCGCTCCACGTTTTGCCCTTTTCCGGGCTACCTGTCACAACCGCAGCGAGACGAGCGTTCTTTGTTTTGAGTAAAGCCGGGGCGATTTGATTGGTGCTTAAGGAGCCGAGTCCGACGAGAGCCCAGCCGAGTTTTTTGGGAGTATCCTGCGCCTTTGCAAACGCCGTGGCAATCGAGGCACCACACAATGTTTGGAGAAATGGTCTGCGTTGCATTTGTGCATGACCCTAGCCATGCGCCCCCCACGGCGGCAAGACGAAATTTTGGCATGGGTAAGACGAAGTGAAGGGTGCTCGCGCGGTCAACTGCGGATTCCGCGATCATTGTGGGGCTTGGTTGAGTTTGTCACCAAGTTCCTTATGGCGTTTCTTCTGTGCATCGTTGAGAGTCTCTGTCTTGAAATTGGCATACACTTCTTTGGCGAGGTCGAACTTCTTATGGGCAAGGAGCTTATCCATCAGAAATGCTTGAATTTCATAACGCATGCCATTCCATGCGGTGTTTTCTGGGCAGGCATTGATGGCGGCTAGGGCATTGGCGATGCCGGAATCGATGCGCTTGGCGTTAAATTCCTCGTTCGAGTAGTAAAACAAGAGCTGCGTGAGAGCGGTAGGGACAATTCCCTCAGGTGGCTTCTCCGCAATTTTTAGGATATCGGCTCGCACTTGCCCGTTAGTGACGGTGCCAGATAGGCACTTCGTAAAAGCACCGTAATAGTCGGTCATTTCTTTGCGTGAAAATGCTTTTGCAATGAAATCGAGGCGGGTTTCGGCGAAACTGGGGTGTTTCCACTTCTTGTGCTCGATTGCGATTCTCACAAACATCACAAGTCCCCAGCGACTGCTGAGGTGAGAATGTTCACGGGCATAGCGTTTGATCTGTTTGCGGAGGTTCTCAAACTTCTGCGTTTGTCCCGTCCAGTAGGCGAGGAACTCGGCAGAAGTGACCGCTCTGGTCAGATCCCAAGTCTTCATTTCGGGACGTTTTTCTGCCATCAGCGTCAGCTTCTCGAAGGCTTCAAAGGCATCGGCAAAGCCCTGCGTTTTGTCGAGATGCACGGCCTCGGCAATCCACAGAAAGGCCGAGGTGCAAACACGTTCATGGAATTGGCGCAGAGCCCATTGACTGCCGTTCGGGTGGTATTTTTCGGCAGGCGATTGTTCTTCCATCACTTGAACGAGATCGGCGAGCCCAGATGCATCGCCATCGAGCAAGCGAAGAAAAGCGGCTTGGCGCGAGATGATGGCTTCGTTAGGAGCGGCGATGTGGCGAGGCGCTGGATCCGCAGAGCTTCCGGTTCCCAAGTACCAATCATGGAGAGCATTTTTGAGTGGCAAGGCCTTACTGAGAGCGATGACTTCATCGTGGAGTGCAATGGCAGCGGTATGGGAGTCGCGGATCAATCGCGCTACGATCTCGATGCGGTGCATCGGATCCTTGGGAGGATTTGCTAAGTAGGATTCGATGATGTGTTGTTCGCGCTGCGCATCGGTTTCGAGAGGTCTGCTGCCATCGGTAGCCGAAGGGCAAGCGTCCATGAGCATGGCCTCAAATCGAAGGCTCGCGAGGGCATCCAAGCCGGGTGTTTTGGTGAATTCCTTGAATCGCTGCTCGAAGCTCTTTGTGTAGAGAGGCATCCTGCTTTCGATGCGGTAAAGATGGTTTGCGGGGGCGAGCATTTGTTTGGCGATGTCGTATTGGCCCGCCGCAATGAGCGAGTGAATGGTAGAGATGTCGCCCAAATATCTTTTCTTGGCAACGGGGAGAAGTTTTTGCGTGCTGGCGGCATCATTGGCGACGGCGGCAGAGATAAGAAGATGCCCACTGAAATCATCTGGGATGGTAGGGTGTCCGCCGGCTTTGCGGGTGTTGGCATTTTCCCAGAAGGCCTTGTTGATGCGACTGTGAGAGAGCTTGCTAGTTTCTACAGCGGGAGAAAACAATATGGCGACAGCAGAATGAAGACCTATGCTATTGACGATGCTGCGCTGTCCCTTGGCGTATTCCTCAAACATAGCCGTGTAGGTTTCCGTAATGGCTTGGCCGGAAAGAATGTTTGGGTCGGAAGTAATGGCCATGGAAATGAATTGGAATCGGGAGGGAAAGGCAATCGCTGGGTTTGTGGCGACGGCGATCAGGGCGTTGTGAGTCGCCTCCCTTTGGTCAGGTTTATCGTTACTCCAATTTCGCGCGCCGACGGCAATGGTGTGGAAGATGCGAGCTTCCTCGGAGAGGGCTTTGAGATCATCCGGAGTGTAATGGTTGCGTAGCAGGGGAATGGTGTTTCTCTCGATGAGATAGATCGTTAAGGCGAGGTATCCATCGGTTCGGAGATCTTCGGGAAGGCTCTGCACATTTTTGAGGGCGCGCATCCACTGCTGCTCTTTGGGGTTGGTGCCTTTTGGTGCTGCGTTGAACAGCTTGTAGCCGATTTTAGAAAGCACAGGTGTATTTGCTTCGTCGGTGGAGAAGGTGAAACGAGAGGCTTCGGCGCTTGAGGCGACAGCTTGATGGAAAGCGAGTGCGAGAGCCGGATCGTTTAGAGCCTGATCGCTATCGGAGAAGATACTCTCGAAAGCCTCGTCGCGCTCAGTGATCTGTAAACCGCTCGTAATGTAGGATGAGAGTCTGCCGCCGCGGGAGAGTTGATCTGTGAAGCGGCGCTCCGTTTCCAAGAAGACTTCGGTGGCTTTGGACAGATCGAGCGGGGCGAGTTCTCGAATCAACTCCTGCACGGCGTCGAAGGGGTAATGGCCAAAGGAATTGTTATTACCTGCGTAGCTCTTGAGAAACGCTTCAGCCGATTCTTTGAGTTTTTTTATCCGATCGGCGTTTTCGCATTCGGCCTTCTTGCGAAAGGAAGGTGGCAAAGAAGCCATGGCATCTTTGGGCAGCCAAGGCAGGAGTAGAGAAAAATCAGCGTGGCGTTCTGGCGGCAGAGAAGCGAGTTTTGCGGCGTTTGTCGAGAACGCCAATGCCGTGAGGCGAGCGCGTTCTGCGGGCTCGGCCAAACATGCGGCGGTGATGAGTGCGCCAAATGTCTGCGGCTGGCGCTTTTCCAGAAATTTGATGAGGTCGCTTGGGGAGTTGCTGGTTTCGATGTACCTGATGAGATGGGGAACAAGAAATGTCTCGGTGAGGTTGAAGCCAAAAATGCCGTTGGTGTGTGTAGAATCGGCGATGATTGCAGTAAAGGGCTGCCATGTTTCTGCGGGATCGAGCCAGCCGAGGGACGCGAAGATTTTCTCAGCTTCTGCGGGATTTTTTGCTTTCAGCTTACGGAATGAATCGCTCAGAGCGTAAACGCTAGTGCTGGTAGGAACACCAAGACGATAGAAAGATTTCTGGATGCGGATGGCGAGCGTGGGGTCGATGTCAGCTTCACGAAAAATGCTGTCCATGATGCCGATTGCTTGATATTTCTCCATGGCTGTCGCTTTGTTCGTTTTGCTAAAATCAATGTTTTCGCCGAAAACTAACTTGGAAATAACGGAGCAAACAGCAGTGAGATCCTTAGCCTCTCCCTCAGCTAAGGACTTCAGGGCGGCTTCCATGAGGTTAAGGGAATTTGTCTGATTCGAGTCGTCTTGGTTGCTGAGGTCGCTCGGTTTGATTTCTTCGAGAAGTTTCAAGAACAAGGTGCTGGCTCCGGGGATCGAGGAGGCGCGGTTGAGGACGCCATCGTGAAGCATTTCTGCGAAGGGGCCAGATAGCTTGGTGAATGCACTGGATTTCCATAATTTTTCAAACTCCGCCACATCCTTGAATCCACCTAAAGCGGATGTGATATTGCCAAAATCGAGATTTTTTTCGCGAAGCTGTGCGATGTAGGCGGGCGGCAGAATCGCGTCGGGAGATTTGGCCGTAGCGAGACGAGCGGTGATCCATGCCACCGAAGAGAGTTCGGCGAGGTCGTCGCCGCTGCTGGAACTGCCTCCACCACGGCGGTATCTGAAGAAGGAAGATATACTAGCGGGGGTATTTTGTAACTCAGAGCCGGCCATCAGTGCCGTGCGTGCATGTTGATCGAGTTCGGTATCACTGAATTTCCATGCGCGAGAAAAACGCGTGAGGCGGAAGCCTTCCTCGGCGATGCTAGGATGACGCAGCATCGCAAGGCAGAGGCGTTTTGCGATTGCGACGAAGCGCTGAAAATTCTTGTTGTTTTTCTGTTGGGAAGGATCTGTCTCACTCAGATTTTCGCAGCTTTCAAGGTAACCGGCTTCGAAGAAGTTTTTCCCATGGTAGGGTGCCCAGGTGAGATTGGTTTTTTCGAAATTTTCAGGTTTTGCCGTCTCAAGCCACTCTGCCGTAGTCTCGAAAAACTGGAAGGTGCGATCATCGTTGTTGTCGCCCGAGAGATTGGTGGCGATATCGAAGGCAATTTCAGCGAAGCTAGGGTCATTCGCCGCGAGGGAGATCAGTTCAATTGCGCGGACGCGCTCGGTAGCTGGTAAGGTGAAGGCGAGCTTCGCCGCGATCAAGGGATCTTTGGGGCGAGCAGCTTGGAGTCGATTGAGCACGGGAACGGCCAGCTCGGGCTTGCCAAAGCTGATGCAGATATCGGTATACTCCGTGAGCTTGGTAAGGCTCTCGGAATTGCCTGGCTCGGTGAGTTTCATCAACTCGGTCAACACCGCCGGGGTGATCACTTCGCGCAACTCATGGAGTTCGTAGCTACCTCGGTAGGGATTCTGATTGTTTTTCCTGATGAGGTTGAGAGCCTCCAGTGCAGCGGCCTCGTTTTTGCCTTCGGTAGAAAATTTCTTGAGTTTGTCGATGGTAGGATTGCCGCTGGAAGTGGGGACTATGGGACTGCTGGTGCCAAACGTTGCGGCTCCGAGAGCGGATCCAGCGGGAGATTGCTTGGCGGTAGCAGGCAGGAAACGCTTGGCGAGCTCGGGTAGGTCAAGGCGTTCGGCTTGAGCGGCGAGAATCGGTGCGGCTTGGTTGCCGAGGCTGCGACGTGATTGAATGAGGAGCTGGGCGAGTTCCTGGGAGATTTCCTTGCGCTGTTCAGCGGACATTTCCGCGGCGATGGCAAGCAGTTGGAAATTGAGCATAGTGATCCGGTTGCGATCTGCGGCATGAGCCGATCGTTGCCCGGAGACGAGTTTGTAGGCGGTAGCGTAGTCCTTTTTCTCCAGGGCATCGAGAGCGCGCAGGCTGGCGAAGTCCGATGTTTCGATTTCAGGAGGCGTTGCTTTGAGGGCTTTTTCAAAGGCCGCTTTGTCGCCCGCACGCTTGGCAATCCATGCGCGGAGAAGAGGGGAGGAAATGGAGTCGATCTTCGCAAGTAACTTGTCAGGATCCATGGTTGCGTTTTCTTCAAGGGGGTCATCAGGATCTAAAGGTCGAATCATCCCGGAAATCATAGTAGGAATGGATGAAAACTCCGTGTTCTCGATGCTGGGTATGGTGAAGGGGGAGCCTCCTCCTGCCATGAAAGGGTTATTGATGCCGCCCATATTTGATGTATACATACCCGCCATCGCAGCGAGGGATGGCTGTTGGCTTTGGGGTTCCTCCTTGCGAAACGTTTGGATCTCCTTGTTCACGGCAGTGATCCATTGTTCGGTGGTGCCGATTGAACTAAATATGGCAAGATTCATGCCTTCCCAGGAGCCGCGAACAAGGTCTCGTGAGCTTGCGATTTCGAGGGTGATTTCGGTAAGCTCTTTGCGGGATTTTTCGGGAATTTGGTAACCTTTCTCCGTGAGCAGTTGCAAAAGTTGATATGCGATTGGCGTAATGTCATCTTGATCCTTCGCTTTTGCATCTTTCAGGGGCTTAACGGCTGCGATGAGTTCATCCCATGCGGACTGATCCGCCTTGGGTGAGGTTGCGAGCATGAGCTTTGCTTTGAAAAGATCCGATGAAGAAAGATCCTTTCGGGAAGCAATCAGCTTGCGTAAGAGGTCGGGATCGATGGGCGTGGAATCTGGATCTTCTTGCGAATAGATTAAGGCTAAAGCGAGTAGCCCCGGCTGCTCAGGATACTTTTTGAGCATAGCTCCAAAGTCGGGACTGCTAAGGGATTCGGTCGAGATAAGCTCTTTCAAGAAAGCATTATTTTCGAGACCTTCCACTCCAAGCTTGGTGAGATGGACTAAGCAATAGGAATGAAGAGACTCGACGCTGTCTGGTAGCATGAATGACCCCACGATTCTGTTGCCTTGATTGTAGCCACCTTGATAGTTATTTGGGTTTCGGTGCATGTAGGCAGCTTGCGCCGAGGACATGATGCCGACAATTTTACGAACGGACTCCGGATATTCATCCCACGGGCTTTGTTGGTTGCGTTGATTGGCAATAGCTGGAACGAGAGAGGGGATTTCACTGGTGGTTTGGCGGAGAGCTTGAAAGATCGGGATGGCTTCAGACTCGCGTCCATCGTGTTCAAGCATGACAGCGAGCAGGTAACGAGTGCTCCAGTCGCCGCCATCGGGCAGGGTCTCGCGCATGAAACGGATGGCCTCGTCGTAGAGACCAGAGGCGGCGAGCGCGGCGGCACTTTGCTCGATGAAGCGCGGGTCATCGGCTTGCTTGCCAGCAAGAGTGCGAAGTTCCCGCAAACCCTTGAGAGTTTGGCCTTGGCGCAGGTAGGCTTGCGCAAGGACCTTGCGGATGCCATTTGTTGCATCGGTAGGTGCTGCCTCTTCTAAGACGGCGATAGCGCGCTCGGGGTTTCCGCTTTGCTCTTCGAGGTTGGCGATTTGCAATCGGAGGTCGATATCCTTCGGTTGGAGGCGGACAGCTTCGAGGAGGAGGTCACGGCGCTTTTCCTCATCGCGCGTGATGCGAGCTAGCTCGGCTTGGGCGAGGATCGGACCAATCGAGCGACGATTGCTACGAGCGCGTTCGCGAAGTTTATCCTCGAGCTCTTCGGTGCGGCCAGTGCTGAGGGAGAGCTCGGCAAGGCGGACAGACCAGCGGGCTTGATCGGACGGAGATTCCGCTTGGTCGTAGAGACGCCAGTAAATGGCTTCGGCATTTTCCATTTGTCCAGCTTCCTCGTGAAGGGAGGCGAGAGTTGCGGCGAGGTCTTTGTCTTCCTCAAAGCGGGCAACGGCTTGTCGGGTCGCTTTGACAGCCTCGTCGTAGCGGCCTTCATCGCGCAGGATGCTACTGCCTGAGACCCATGCCAGTTTATCGCCTGGAGCACGTTGTTTCCAAAGTTCGACGGTGGCGAGCGCATCATCGTTGTGTCCGGCACGGCGTTGGAGATCGGCGAGATCTTTGAAGTATGAGGACTTTCGGCCTTCTGGGGTGTCGGCAAGGGACTTTAGGACAGTGATCGCTTGGTCGAACTCGTTGCGGCGGTCTAAGAGAGTGGCATGAAAACGGATGAGGACAGAGTCTTTAGTGCCATCTAAGATTTTTGCAACGGCATCGAAGTCAGATTGGGAATCGGCGAGCGAGGCAAGCAGGCAAGTTTCGGCAGCAGTGCGGGTGGCTTGTTTTTCAAGATTGTTGCGCCATTCGTCGGTCTTTTTGGCATCGGCGATGGCGCGCAGAGCGATAGCAATGCTGTCTCTGAGATCGGTTCCGGGTGCGGCGATGCGGACGAGTTTTACCGAGTGAGTGACGGCGACATCAGGCATTCCGGCAGCGAGAGCGGCTTGGGAAATGGCACCGAGGAAACGCGGTTCTTTGTCAAAGATCGACTGCTTGACGGAAAGAACTTTCAGCGCGGTAGCGGGTTGTCCGAGCGCGGATAGGGTGCCAGCAGCACGCAGCACGGTTTCGAGATTATCGGTAGCGGCAATTTTTTCAAGAATGGCAAGAGCTTCGGGTTTGCGGTTGGCGCGGGCATATTCAGCAGCGAGAGCTTCGGAAGGGGCTTCAGTGGCGTTTGGCTTTGCGGTGAGCTTGAGGAGGAGTTTTTCACCCGCTTCGCCGAGACCATACTGGAACATCAGCCCAGAAATGCGGACACCTGCGGACTCGTCATCGGCGCCAAGCACAGCGAGTGCTTTTTCAAGGGCGGCGAGAGTAGCTTCCTTGTTGCTTTGGCGGTTGCGTAGATCCGCCATTTGCAGGAGTAGAGAGGAATCTGTGGGTGCGAGTGCGATGAGATTTTGCAACTCAGTGCTTGCTTCTTGGTAATTCTCGCCGTCGGTAAGTAAGCGGACGAATTCCTGACGCAGTTCACGGTTTCCTGGCGTGCGTTTTAAGACGTCGCGGAATCGCCCAATGGCGGCATCCGTTTCACCCTGTGCTGCTTCGATGCGAGCGAGTTCGCGATGGATGAGCAGTCGATTCGGATTGGCCTTGGCAAGTTCGGCGAGCTTGTCCTTGAGTTCGCCGATGCGATCCTGCCTACGGAACGTCTTGTCGATCTGGGTAAGAATTTCGCGCTCAAGCCATGAGCCTTCGCCCGCGTCGGCAAGGGTGGCCGAATAGGCGGCGACGGCATCATCGTGGCGTCCAGCTTTTGCCAGAAGATCACCGCGACGGAGTTGGCGGAGGGTTTTCTTGTAGGGGTCTGAGCCTGCTGCGATAAGTTTATCGAGAAATTTTAGAGCTTGTTCCGTTTCACCCTCAGCGGCTGCGGATTCGACAAGATCTTCTAACAAATCTTCGTCGTTCGGATGGCTCGCGAGGAGCTTGTTCCATGCTTTGATGGCTTGCTCTGACTTGCCTTCACGCAGCCATGATTTTCCGATGAGCTTGGCAGATTCAAGCGCGAGCAATGCATCTGTTCCAGCACAGACAACTTCAAGGTCCTTACGCGCGCTCTCGAATTCCAGCCTACGCAGATGGATTTTTGCGCGCTCCATGGGCAGGCTAAAATCCTGCGGTAGAGCAGCAATGGCCTTGCCGAAAGTAGCGAGTGCGGCGTCTTCATTGCCGCGCCGCAACTGAAAGCTGGCAAGCACTGCGAGGTCAGCGCCGCCGTTATTGGCTGCCCGCGCTGTCAGAAAGGCCTGCAAGCTGTCAACGTCCTGCTCGTCGATCCATGCGCCAAAAAAGCGATTGAAAAGGGTTTCACTGGATGGTCGTTTGAGCAGGACTTCGTGGTATTTGAGTGCTTTGGCTGGAGGCGCCTCGGCAGCAGCACAGAGTTGGATGAGAAGTGCGAACGGAGCGATAAAGCGGAGAGAGTTCATAAATCTTGCTTGGGGAAGGTGGCAAAAGTAGTAGCATAATGTGAAAGAAAGTCTCTAAAAATCATCAGGATTCCGCTCCGTCAGCAAGCGGGGTTCTTGTGTTAGCGCGAGATCCGAAGGAAGCTCTCCAACGTCGAGGCTAAGCTTGGTATGAGCCGATTTATTTCGCAAACAATGCGTGGCGGAGGCCGATCTTATCGGCGGCATCGGCGAGTTGTTTGAGGCGGAATTGATATACAGCATCGGTGGGCAAGGTTCCGGAGGGCAACTTTACGCCTAACCATCGTGGCACCGTTGTTTCTTGCTCGTTTGTTGTCGTCGTGAAAATGAGTTTCCCGTTCTCATCGAGTTTTGCATCCCTTGGCGGAGAGGCGAAGGCATTGAGCAATGTGGGGAAGGGGAGGAGTTTTCCGTTGAGGTGGAACTCGCCGCGCTCGTTGGTGCGGAGCGAAATGATGGGTTCACGAAAAAGTTCGTCGCGCAAGGATTCGAGGTTTTTCTGAGAATCGGACTTGTGAAGAACAGCCATGCGGTCGCGAGAGAGTTCGATAACGTAGTCTTCTGTGGCAGAGAAACTTTCATCTGGTAAGGCTGCAAAAAGAATGCGCTGCAATCGTTTCGGGCACTGGGGGGACTTGGCTCGGACTTCGCGCCATTGTTCGTCAGTGAGTGTCAGCGTGCCAAGTGTTTGTGTTTCTTCGATCTGCGCTGTAGCAAGTGTGACGAGAGTGTGTGGGATCTTGATTTTTCCCGTGCTGCGATCCATCGGCATAGTTTTCTCGAAGGTCGTAGGCTGATCCAACGATTGCCCCTTCACCAAAGCGATGGATTTTTGTAGGCCGTTGAGTTGCGCTTGAAGTTGCTTGCGGGCACTCTTCATTTCGGTATTTTCTTGGCGTTGCTCTGCTGCAATTTTTTCTAGGCGCGCATTGGTTTGCTGCAATTTTTCAATTTCTTGTGCATAACGTTCTTGGCTGGCTACTTCGCTACGCACCTTGTCGAGAAGAGCTTGGTTTTCCTGGCGAATTTCCTCGAAATCCGTTGGGAGATTCGTTTCTCCCATGTTTCTTTTGCTGATTTCACCAAGCATCTTTTGGTTGGATTCGAGCAGGCCGGAGAGACGTTCTTTGTAATCGACGAGCTCCAGTTTTTGTTGCTCTAACGCAGCTTTCGCATCCAGCGCCCGCTTCATGCCGATTGATGTTCCCACCGAACCCAGGATGAGTGCTAGCAGTAGCGCGGTTCCTGCTACTACTGGTCCGCGATAGCGGCGTGCGAAGCGAGTCATCAGATAGGCCATGCTCGGTGAACGAGCTTCGACGGGCTTATGTTGGAGAAATCGCAATAAATCATCCGCCATGGCCCCAGCAGAATCGTAGCGGCGGGCAGGGTCTTTTTCGAGCGCTTTGAGCACGATCCAATCGAGATCACCACCGATGGAGCGCGGGGAAACGCCAGATTGATTGATCGAATTTAGCATCTCTGCGAGCTTAGCACTCGGCTTCGGCGGAATGACTTCGCGGATCAAGCGTAGCATTTCGCCGTAATTCACACTGCGTAGGTGCTTGCCGTCTAAGGGTGTCGTGCCAGTAAGAAGCTCATACAAAATGGCTCCCAACGAATAGATGTCGCTTCGGGTGTCCATCGCGAGCGGATGACGTTCCGCTTGCTCGGGGCTCATGTATTGCGGCGTGCCAATCATCCGATCCTGCTGTGTAAAAATGGTATTCTCGCTCAGTTGCATCCCCATCGCCTTGGCGATTCCGAAGTCGATGACCTTGACCATCGGCTTGCCGTCGTGCGATGAAACAAGAATGTTCGACGGTTTTACATCGCGATGGATGATGCCTTTCTGGTGCGCATGCTGGATGGCCGCGCAAACATCCGCGAAGATCTCCAAACGAGCACGAGTATCAAGACGGCACTCCGCGCAGTATTGCGTGATCGGCATGCCATTGACCCATTCCATGACGAAATACGGACGTCCCGCATCGGTGGTTCCGGCATCATGGACCTTCGCGATGTGGGGATGATCCATCAGTGCCAAAGCTTGGCGCTCAGCTTCGAAGCGGGCGATCACTTCTTGCGAATCCATGCCAGGCTTGATCACCTTGAGCGCGACCAGACGTTTCACTGGTTGGCTTTGTTCCGCAAGAAACACCGTGCCGAAACCGCCTTCGCCGATTTTTTTCCGCAATTGGTAGCGTCCGATCTTGTCGCCCTCACGCTCTTTGCGAATTTCGTTCCACAGCGGATTGGTGGAAGAATTCATAAACGTTTCATCCATCAAGTGTGCGGTGATGAGTGAATCCATCTCATTTCTTAGCTCCAGATCGCCACAACAGGCATCGTCCAAAAAATGCGCGCGTTGCTGCAAGTCTTGTATTTCCAAGGCTTGTTCCATGATGATTTCTGGAGCTAGTGGCGTTTGCATGGCGTAAGTTGGTCTGGGGGGATCAATGGATCACCACCTTGTATGCGAAAATATCGGAAAGAAAAGATCAAACGAAATGCGGGATTCCACAGCGACGAGGAAAGCCATGGTGCGCTCACTCCTCGCGTTTCCATTCGCGCAACAACCAAGCGCGTGCAAACATCCAGTCACGCTTTGCGGTGGGTGTGGAAATGCCAAGTGCTTCGGCCGTCTCTTCGATCGTCATTCCCACGAAATAGCGTAGCTTGACCACCTCGGCTTTGCGCGGTTCGATTTGTGCGAAGCGATCAAGAATGTCGTTGATTGCCAAAGCCTCATCTTCTTGTGCGGAGGGGACATCGATGCGGTCTTCGGCGTATTCCGTGCGCTGCCAACCGCCGCCATGTTTGATGGCTTTTCGATGGCGTGCGCGGTCGATGAGGATGCGGCGCATCGCTTCGGCAGCGGCACAAAAGAAATGCTTTCGGCCATCCCATTGTTGCTCGCCGACGGAGAGCTTCATGTAGGCATCATGAACCAGAGCGGTCGCTTGAAGAGTATGCCCTTCGGCTTCCTGTTTGAGTCGCCACGTAGCAAGCTTGCGCAACTCTCCATAGACTAAGGGAATCAAATCCTCGGCTGCTTGCTTGTCGCCCTCGCTGACGGCTTGGAGAATGCGCGTTACGTTGTCATTTTCTTCCCTCATGCGTCGGCAGTCATGCGGATTTGCTACTCAATCTCTTTGTAAGTCAAGGTGATTTCAAGTTTTGGGAAAGGCATTTTCCGGTTGGCGAAGGGCACTCCCAGTTTTCGGAATGGCATTTTCCGTTCGTCGGAAGGCATTCCAAGTTTTCGGAATGGCATTTTTCGCTTGGCAAAGGGCATTCCGAGTTTTGGGAATGGCATTTTCCGTTCGTCGGAAG
>JAIYDP010000464.1 GCA_027487435.1 Verrucomicrobiaceae bacterium
CCAAAACCCCAAAAAAATACAGAGGGGAAAAGAAAAACGTCAACGCGGCATTGAGTCGTGCCCCTTCAAGTTGAGGCCACGGTTGCGTCGCCGCACACGACCCCTCCCCTTTCGGACGGCAGAGGCCCCCTCGCGTCAGGCGCTGCAGGGACATGAGCGAGCCGGAGGGAGGGGTCAGCCACACCGCGTCCCCCGCTGATAACTTTTTTGAGTGGGGGATGGGGGGGGGTGTGTGCCCATCTGGCTCTCTTCTCAGTTAAACTCAACCAAAGCATGTGCAGGCGCTTCAACATTTGGCTGCTGATGGCCCTCAGCGCGCCCTCGCTGTGTCGGGCCGATCCAAACTACGCGTTATTCCTCCCCACAGATCACCTCGTGGCGGACATCCGCAGCGGCGACGCGGTGGCGTCGTACGGCGGCCTTGCGCACGTTGTGTCCAGCGCGCTGCGGGTGTGTCGTGCAAGCGTCTTCAAGTGCAGCGCGTCGTCGCCGCTGGAGGGGACGTACTTGGGCAGGCTCTCGCAGACGTCAGAGACGAGGTCTGAGCGGACGATGTTGGAGCACGTTGACGCGTTGGAGGGGGCAGAGGCTGGAGGAATTTGTGACGCCGCGGCTGTGCCGGTGGAGGACTTGATGGAGAAAGTAGGGCGGCAGAAAGAAGAGAGGGCGAAGTTGCTGGCGACGCAAGTGCTGAAGCTCCGGCAAGACGTGGCACATCAAATTGAACCCATCAGAGCGCAGATCGAGTCAAAGATGGGCAAACTGGAGGCAAGTCAAGCCGACGCTCTGAAAACACCAGCATCGGACGTTTTGAGCAGGCTGAGCTCGTTGCAGATGAACCTGACGACTGACACGTCTGTTGAGGGGTTTGACGTCACAGCATTCGTTCAGTTGGTCGACTATCTGCATTTGGTTGGGGACGACCTCTCACTCGTCGACTACATCAAAGAAGTCAACGAAGTCTTGTCGCATCAACCTGAAATCAATCACGTGGATAAACGCAGGTCCCAGCAGTGCGAAGCCATCGACGGCGTCGCCGCTGCAGTCCACGAGGTGGTTGAGCAGATCGGCCATTCTGCCATGCCCTCGGTATGCGACTTCTATCGCAAAGGCTGCGTCAGGGACCTCCTTGCGCGCATGAAGGCAATTCTCCTGGTTGAGATGGCGGCCATCCGCCGCGACCTTGTCAAGTCCTCCTCTTCTAGGCATGGCCACACTTCAACTCAACAACGCTCAAAGTCTTTCTCTGCTGACTTGGAATTCAATGTTTTCATTCCCAAGCACGGCGTGAGCGTGTCCGACTACGTTGGCTCTTTGCGCCAAACCTTGACCTCCAGCGAGAACTTGACGGCTGCGGATGCGGACGACCTCGTCGAGTTGTTTTTGTGCATCAAGGAGTCCTCCTACGACTTCCTTGGAAGCCTCTGTGCCTGCTCCAGCCCTTTGACCCCTCGCACTGATTTCTGCAAGTGCGCCCCTGGTCGGTACCTCAACACCCAAGCAAGGACGTGCGAGAGCTGCATGGCTGGAACACATCTTTCCCAAGCGTCCTTTGCGACTTCGTGCACGCAATGCCCGATGGGACAATTCGCAACCAAGAGCGGGACATCCTCCTGCATCGTGTGCCCCGCCAACACTTTCCAAAACGGGGTGGGGCAGACATCGTGCGTTGCATGTCCTTGGGGGGAGAAGTCTAACGCGGGATCTGCTCGTTGCGTTCCCTGCGACAGCAACGAGTACTCAAAGAACGGCAGATGCTTCGAGTGTAGGGCTGGGACAGTCGTCAACGACGTCAACCTCCCGCCAGAGAAGAGGACTTGCGTTTCCGGCGAGAGGAGTAGCACCCCGAGTGCGAAACTCCAGTCATGTCCTGTGGGACATTTCAGTGGGGACATGGTCAGCACTTGCACGCCTTGTGCCGCTGGGACGTACCGCGGAGTCAGCCACGCAATGTGCATTCCCTGTTCAAAAGGCAGTTACTCCAAAGCAGGTTCGTCCGCGTGCTCTCTTTGTGCTCGGGGAAGCTTTCAGGACAAGGACAATGCCGACGACTGCACGCCCTGTGCGGCTGGCACTTTCTCCACGCCATCGAGGGTTGTCTGCGAGCGGTGCCCAGCCGGTTCGTATTGCCCTTTAGGGGCAGCAATCCCCTCCAAATGCACAGCAGGGTCGTACTGCCCAACGGATGGACTGTCCGCTCCAATTAGTTGCCCAGCCGGGACATTCTGCCCTTCCGTCGAGCTACTCGCTCCGACGATTTGCGCGGCAGGGACGTTCGGAGGATCAAAAGAGGCCAAGTCAAGCGCCTCGTGCATCCCGTGTCCGGCTGGTTCCTACAGCGAGGCCGTGGGTGCAAACTCCAAAGCAACGTGCCAACTCTGTCCAACCGGGTCGTATTGCCCAGTGGCTGGGTCATCCACTCCAAGAAAGTGTCCGGCTGGGTCGTACAATCATGTGGTGGGAGGGAAATCGAAGCATGCGTGCCTTTTGTGTCCCATGGGGTCCTACAGCGCGAAAGTGGGGGCGGACTCCAGCACAACGTGTCTCCTCTGTCCGGCCGGGTCGTTCTGCCCATCGACCGGCTCAACAGCCCCAACTCCTTGCCCCGCTGGGTCCTTCTGCAGCGAAGTGGGAGCAAGGTCAAGTGCAGTGTGCCGTCCTTGTCCGATTGGGTCTTTCAGCAGCGCAATAGGGGCCAGCTCAAGCGTAGCATGTGCCCCCTGTCCCGCCGGGTCTTACTGCCCGACTGCGGGAATGTCCACCCCCAATCCTTGTCAGCCTGGGTCATACAACCGCGCCGAAAGGTCATACTCGAGCACATCATGCCTCCAATGTCCTTCGGGGATGCACTGCCTCTCCGCAGGCATGCCGGCCCCAACGAAATGCGCAGCCAGCATTTTTTCCGTTGTTGTTGCAGACACCGAAAACCACCGGATCGTTTGGTTGGACAACTACGGCAACTTTTCAAAGGCTGTGGGAGGTTTCAATTACCCTCGAGGAGTCGCCGTGCGTGCGGATGGGGGGGTTGTTGTTGGCGACAACGACAATCAGCAAGTCGTGTGGTTGGACAAGAGCGGCAACGTTGTCAAGAAGATAGCCGGGTTCAGTTGGCCCCGCGGGGTCGCCGCGACGGCAGACGGGGGTGTCATTGTGGGGGATGTGGACAACAATCGCGTCGTGTGGCTGAACCAGGAATTTAAAGTTGTCAAAACGGTGGGTGGGTTCGATCATCCAAAAGCCGTTGCGGTGGATGCTGACGGAGGCATTGTTGTGGCGGACAACTACAACAACCGCATCGTGTGGGTGGACAAGTGGGGCAAGTTCGCGAGGACGGCGGCGGGGTTTGATCACCCTCGCGGAGTCGCAATGACGGCGGGGGGGGAGTTGTTGTGGCTGACACAGACGGGGGCAGACTTGTGTGGCTGAACAATAATGGCGACGTTGTCGGGACGCTGGGGGGGTACATCAACGTCCATGGCGTTGCTGCGACGGCGGAGTTGTTGTGGCAGACACAAGCCGAAATCGCGTCGTGTGGTTGGACAACAAAGGCGGAGTCATCAAGGAGGTGGTGGGGTTTAACGACCCCAACGCAGTGGCGCTGAACCACGCGACGGACCTCTGTTAGATTTTAAGTGTGAACAACGGGCGGGAACACGCGTCAACTGAGACTCTCACAGAGCGAACGTACAAGGCCCCCTGACGTAATTGTTGTGGCATGGGGGCCAACAGAGGGTCAGACAAGGGCGCATCCATCGAACCAAAGAAGAACAGCTTCCATGAATGCAAACACATCAAAAAGAATGAAATGACAGAGGGCGGTGTGCTGGCAAATAACTCTGGCACTAAATTGACGTCCCTCCGCCTTGAGGCCACGCCAAGCAAGGTGGACGTCCGGTGGGTCGTTTGGAACTGCCTGATCGCGTATCCAGAAGCTGCGCCAGGTTGCCGCCAACCAGCCGCAGCCATGACTGGACAGGCACGCAGCGCCTTACAAATACGGTCCCCCCCCTGCAATGTCAAGCTTGTCGTCCAAAATTGCTCACTGCATGCTGCGGTGGTGTCCGCTCTCACCCGCCACCATCAACCTTCTCAGAGAGCCGCTCGTTCACCCGCACCTACCTCAGCCATGAGGACGAAAGGTCTGTCGGATGACCTGCGGCCTCTCGAGCAGCTTCTCCAGCCGTGGACGGGTTCTGATGACGCAGGGCGCTGGCATGGGGAGAAAACTCGCTTTGGAAGGGAATGAAGACAGCATGTGACGTTTACTCCCACCATCAAGAAACTTGGGGCGGGGACATCTCACACGCCCCGACTTGGCGCTTGGGCTCCGCATTTGAATTCCACCCCCCCCACGAAAACCCCGTACGCCTCAATCCTGCATTTGTACCCCCTCCCCACATCTGTCGCCAATTTCCCCAGCCCAATCACAACCCCCCCATCCTCCTTTCTGAGGCTCACTCCACCGGTCACATCAGTCCCATCCAACAGCACCCTCACCCCGTCCAGAAACAGGGGGGGGGGAAGCCGTTGGGCGCCAGGGGACCCCCAGCGCAACCACAGCACAGCCGAGCCAGGCGCCGTCGACCCGACGCTGAGGGAGGAGGGGGTGTTTTCGACCCCAAGTCGGCCGACCATCGCGCGGAGCTGACGGATGAGGGGGTCAGAGTGACCCTGCGGGTGTGAAAGGGCGTACGTTTGAATTTTCAGTGCAGAGATTCGAGGTTAGTGTCAGGACCTGGAGGGGGGGGTGTAAATCGACAAGCGTGCGGTTGATTGGTACTGCCCCCATTTTCTTTTTGAAACATCACTTTTGACTGACGCAATTTCAAAAATTGAAAATCAAGTCAGACCCGTTCAGACGTGAAGAGGAAATCAATGTCAAAAATCACATCAAAAAATTCCAAAGCTGTGTGCGAAATAAAGAGAACGTCTAAGAGGCTCCTATGGATGTCTCGTCGATGCACCAAATAGTCGCGTGTGAACTTTGAATTCATTCACAATGAAGAGAATGTGATGGCTCCATCGCCAACCCATCACTCACTTCCGCAATCTAAGGGGGGGGTGAGAAAACGCGTGGGCTGTATGCGCACCTTCTGCTCCGCCCGCTCCAACCTCTGCCGCAGCGCCGAAAGCTGAGGGAGGAGTGAGACACAAAATGAGGGGGGGGGGGTACCTCATTGGCCGACGCAAAGTTGGAGTTGGCCTCAGCGGCGCGGGGGATGAGGCGGGCGGTGAGGTCCTCTTCGACGCCGAGGCCGCCCCAGAGCTGCGACTGGAGCTGCCGCAGCTTCTGCAGGGGGGCTGCGGCGACCCACTGCGGGTCCGTCGCGAGCCGTTCGAAATCTGGCGCAAGGGCGGGGAGGGGGTGCTTCACAATGCGCGCGTACATGTTCCGCACCGAAAATGCCGACCTTGCGTCGGTCGCAAAGTCGTCGCAAAGAGCGGCGCGCTCGCTGATGACGGCGTCAACGTCGTCGAGGCTGCTCTCAAGGAGGGCCGACAGCCCCTCACGCGCCGACCTCAAGTCGTGCAGGTCTTTGAGACTGCCGTCCTCCCCCTTGACGAAGGCAATGTAGCCATCACGCGACGCCCGCACGGCGTTGAGGGCATCACAAACCGACTGAGCGGTGCGAAAGAGCTCCTTCGACACCCGCTCGCGCTTAAATTTGAACAAGAGAAACGCTTGAGGCCTAAAGCTGAGGAGCTTGCGGTCAAACATGGCCGCAACGCTGCGACCGAGTTGGGCGAAAAGATGGAGGGCAAATGCGCTTGCGTCCTCCCACTCGGACCTCCCGTCCTTGCACACGACGTCAACGAGCTGAGAAAGCACGTCGTGGCGCCGAGGCACGTCCCCCTCCGCACAGCCGCGGGTTTTGACAAGCGCCTCGAGCAGATAGTCGGCCACCACAACCGAGCACTCCTCGGACGCAATCCCAAAAAATGAGAGGTCTCTCATCGCCCGCAGCTCCAAGTCGCCCAGCTGCTTTGCGAACTAAGCCGTCAGGTCGGATCAACTTGGGGAAGGACCTGCAGCAGCCATGACGACGTGCCGCCACTTAAGACGGCGCGCACGGGGGGGGGTGAGCTTGAAACCGAAGCGAGCCGAAGGAGGAGCCACACATTGGGGGGCGCGCTTAGACACGAAGAATCCTCCGCCAACTTTTCCAACGCGCTCTGGGCGCACAGAGCAAAGCCTTCAGCGCCAATAGAGCGCCTCAAGTCCTCCAGAAGCTCCTTCTGAATGGAAGGGGCGGCTAGCGCTTTTCGGTTAGAAGGGACGCCCATCAGCCCCCAAGGATTCAGAGGGACGCCCATCAGCGCCTTAGGATTTGATTGGATGGCCATCACACCAAAGGCCATGAACAGGGGAGCGACCTCTTGCCCTCCATCAATCTGCCACACCTGCTTGACAATGCTGCGACATGAGGAGGGACACCATCGCAAGGCAGCACCTTGACAGCTGCGCAGGGTCAATCAATTTGAGGCTATCCCGCACTGAGTCCCGCCGAATGAAAGGCCAGGCGCTGCGCAAGAGCCTCCTCGTCGAGAGGACGCGCACGACCTCAAGGGCGAACTCGCCGGTCGAAGGGGCGTTTGACAGCAGCGCCGTTGCGCACAGGCCGACGCTCTCCGCCGCCGCTTGAGAGGAGGACCCCCTTCCAAATCGGTCGCAGGCAATTTTGATCCACGATCTGCAGTCTTGCATCTTCGTCAAGGGCTTGATGGAATGCTTGATGGCGGCCGAAACTGCTGAAAAGGCAGACTCATGTTGGGCCGGATCGAAGCTAATTTGCTCGGCGAAGGTGGCGAGCTCTTGGGGCTGAGGAGTCAGAGGCGACAAAATGGCTGAGACGCGAAGGAAAAAGAGGCCCTCGATGAAATTGGCCACAGCCGGCGCCGTCCAACCCAACGCGTTCTGCGCGACAACAAACTTGGCCAAAGGTCCCTTGAATTCGCAACTCATTTCGGTTGGAGTCGGAGCTCTGCCGGACATCCCAAGAGGATCTTGCTCCTCGCGTGTTGGCCTTTCTTTCTCTGCGAGAAAAGCGAAATAAAACGGCAAGTTCGGCAAGCCGACCCTCGACTGCAGGATGGCAGCGACGACGTAGAGCCCAGCAAAGCCTCTCGAGCCCGAACCCAAGAGGACGTCCCTCTCCAGCTCATTGCTGACGTCGCACAGCATTCGCTTCACGGGTGTCTGACAGACCGCGCGAAGTTGGAGCAAAAACCACCGCTGGTGCAAAGCGTCGCAAGCGACGTCCCCCCACACAGACGCGGCGTCTCCAAGCCGACTGCTGGCGAGGAATGACCCCAACTTTGAACTTGAGCTCGGGCTGAAGCTGGCTTGGGCCCACAGAAGGAGCTTGGCGAGGAGGTAGAACTGGGAGAGGAAATGCACGCCCACGCAGCCGACGATCTGCCGCTCCAACACTCCCGCCAACGCCTCAATTTCTTTCAGCGCCGTCGCACTTGTCAGGTCTTTTCCGGCCACGGCAACGTCAATCAAGCGGACATGCGCAGCAACGTCGGACACATCAACAGCCATCGCAGACTCAAAAGACGCTGACGTGCGGGAAGTCAAGCAATCATCTGCTTTTTTGAAAGCACGTGTGTTGAGGGCGTGCTGCAGCCTCCGCGACGCCAACAAAAGGAGCTGCAGGTGGGAGATGTCGTCGCGCCAGAGGCGAAGCTTCTTCTCACAGCCGCCATCAAACCCAAACGTCACGTCACAGTCGGCCCGCGCTAGCGCCGCCTCGATTTCAAACGGCAGCAGCGCCTCGACTCTGAGCTCACGGACTTCTCGCACAGCCCACCCAACCCCCACCCCTTGCGCCACAGCTTGGGTGTCATTGCCCCCAACAGCCGCAACGACCGCCCTGCCGTCTGACACATCGAGCGTCATGCCGACGCATGAGAGGGTCATCAATTTTGATACTGATTCCACATCTCGCTGCCGCCGAAAAATGCCCACCTCAACCCTGCTTGTCATCCTTTCGCGCCGAAAATGGACGGAGACGCTGTCGCGGCTTGACCACACCTTGCTAACAAACGTAGACCCTTTCAAAGCATCATTCAAACCTTGAGAACTGCCATCAACTGCCAGAATCACGTCGCCACGGGAGAGAGGCGACGACGTCTTGCCCGTCGCAACGTCGACAATCACAAGCCCTTGCCCTGTCTCGACAAACGCCAGCCGCAACTCCCACAGCGCGTAGCCAGCCAGTGTGCGGTGCGTCTTGCTCCAAACGTGAAGAATTTTTGAGTGGACACGAAGCGTCCGGCGCCGCACCAACGCGGCAACTTCTTCGAAGACGCCGAAATCAAAGAGGGAAAGGACGTCCGCTTTGGTCATGTCGGAGCGGATGGGAATCGACTTGACGGCTTCAATCTCATCGCCCGCTGCGAGACCCACACGCTCGGCGAGGCTGCATTTGACCACATCAACGATGACGAGTCTGCTGCCTGTCAAAGTCAGAGTCATGCCGACTGTTGGAACGTCCAAGCGCCCCCAAACAGCTGAAGAGGGTTCCTTTGCAGTCAAACGACAACATCTGCGGCTCTCACCCGCAGCGGCGCAGCCACAGACGCAACCGTCGGCGGTTTGACCGCCGCGACAGCAAAGGCTGAAGAAGATGGCCTTACGAAGAAGAGGTCTACTTTGGCCACGGGGTGATCGACCCCTTCCATCAACTCTCTGATGTGCCGCCAAGACCTTGGCATGACGCCGTTGACAGTCGCGAGCACGTCGCCGACATTGGGCACTGACGTGAGCAGGTTCGACTTGTCCCCAACCGCTTGAACGACAGGCTGGAACTCGTTTGGGCTCGCCGAGTTCAGACCGAGCGCGAGGCCCGTCCAGAGGGCGATGACCTGCACGTCAAGGTCCGGCGAGGCGAGCGGGTGGGGCCCGCAGAAAAGGAGGGGGACGCACACGGCGACGCCGTCGGCCTTGGCGACCGTCACGAACGCGTTGGGGCTGACTTTGTCCATGTACGACGCCGCCACAGCCCTGACGATCGACGCGGCCTGCTCGAGCTTGGGGGAGGCCGACGTGAGCTGCACGCCGTTGATGGACGCGATGACGTCGCCGGCGTGGAGGGCGCAGTCCGTCCCTGACGCGTCCCGCCCCTTGCACGTCGCCGACACGACGAGGCCCAAGTCGCGGCCAGACGAGGCGTCGCCGACGTGCAGGCCCAGCGTTTGCTTGAGGAAGAGTTGCTGCATTCCCGCCATGGCGCTGGGACCTCAAACAAGGATCGTGAAAGGTCACACCTCACGCCGCTTTCGTCACCTGGCGCTTGGGTTGATGCTGGCGCCGTCACGGCTGACATGCAGCCCTGAGGCAGCGCCAGATGCTCGTCATCGTGGCGCGGGGGGCCGGTCGTCCTCGTGGCCCTTCGCTGAGCTGCCGCTTCAGACTCTGATGAGTGTTTGAGGGGCACTGGCATGGCGTCGAAGTAGGCCCGTCGAAGGGGTCCAGGTCTCGAAGAAGGAGCTCGTCGTTGCAGGACTGGGGGGGGGGGGGGGGGAGAAACACGCAGTCTTGATCTGTTTGGCGCTCTCCGAGGAGTTGCCTCCGACCCCTCCCCCCAACGTCAGTCCCTTCGACAAGGCCACGCGATGTCGTTTCGAAGCGCTTGCTGCAAGCGAAACGAATGAAGAAAAATCAGCTTGCCCCTTTGTCAGAGGCAGGTGCAAAATCCTTTCTGGGTGGAAGATCGCAGGAGGGGGTCAAAAAGCGCAAACGAGCGGGCACGGGGGGAGGAGGTGGGTTGCGCACCGCAGGCTCGATGGCGCCGCTGTCGTCGAGGGGTTGTCTGGCTGCTTGCACGTTTGAGCAAGACCAGGGGGGGGTACCAATGAGCTGGCGCAGGGCACTCA
>JAIYDP010000034.1 GCA_027487435.1 Verrucomicrobiaceae bacterium
CAATCCAAAGTTTTTCAGAACTGATTTAACTGATTTACTGATTTTTATGTTGGATTTACAATGGATACAACTCAGGAAGTTGAAAAATAAAACACATTACATCTTCACCTATTGGGTGAAACAGCAAACTTCAAAATCCCCTCTTCAAATCAGTAAAATCAGCGTAATCAGTGGTTATAACTGCGGATTCTAGGTTGATCATTCGTGGGAGCCACTGCTGGAGAGTTTCGTGAAACTTAGGGATGTTTCGCGGAAGTCGGCTTGGATGACGTCGCCTTCTTGGTAGTTTCCTTCTAGGACTTGCACGCTGAGCGGGTCTAACAAATGATGCTGGATGGCGCGTTTCAGTGGGCGGGCACCATAGACGGGGTCGTATCCTTGATCGGCGAGGAAGGTTTTGGCGGCTTCGGTGAGCGCGAGGGCGAGGCCTTGTTTGGCGAGGCGTTGACGCAGGCGCGTGAGCTGGATCTCGACAATGGCGGTGATTTCTTCGCGCTTGAGGCGATCGAAGATGATCGTTTCATCGATGCGGTTGAGGAACTCGGGGCGGAAGTGAGCGCGCAGGGCTTCTAACACTTTTGCCTCGCGTTGCTCGGCGTTTTCTTCGTTGAGGATGTAGCTTGAGCCAATATTGGAGGTGAGAATGATGACGGTGTTGCGGAAATCAACGGTACGGCCTTGGCCATCGGTGATGCGTCCGTCATCGAGCACTTGCAGCAGCACGTTGAAGACATCGCTGTGGGCTTTTTCGATTTCATCGAAAAGAATGACGCTGTAGGGCTTGCGGCGGACGCGTTCGCTGAGTTGTCCGCCTTCTTCATAGCCGACGTAACCAGGAGGGGCGCCGATGAGGCGGGCGATGCTGTGTTTTTCCATGTACTCCGACATGTCGATGCGGATCATCGCATTTTCATCGTCGAAAAGGAATTCGGCTAGGGCTTTGGAGAGTTCGGTTTTACCGACGCCCGTTGGACCAAGGAAAAGGAAAGAACCGACGGGGCGATTTTCATCTTGCAGGCCGGAGCGAGCGCGGCGCACGGCATTCGAGACGGCAGTGATGGCTTTATGCTGGCCGATGACGCGGTCGCTGAGGCGGGCCTCCATGCGCAAGAGTTTGCTGCGTTCGCCCTCTTGCAATCGGTTCACGGGAATGCCTGTCCACGCGGAAACAACGCGAGCGATGTCTTCTGCGGTGACTTCTTCCTTGAGGATGCCGCCATTTTGCTGAAAGAGCGCGAGTTTTTCTTTGGCGGCTTCCAGTTCGCGTTGCTGCTGCGGAAGTTCGCCGTAGGTGATCTCGGAGGCGCGAGTGAGATTGCCGATGCGTTGCGCTTGCTCGACTTGCGTCTTGAGGGCATCGATTTTCTCTTGCGCACTGCGCACATCGTCGATGACGGCTTTCTCGTTGCGCCATTGGGTGATGCGAGCCGAGGCTTGCTCCTTGAGGTTGGCTTGCTCTTCTTTGACTTTTTCCAAACGAGCGGCGGAGGCCTTATCGGTTTCTTTTTCTAACGCTTTTTTCTCCATTTCCAATTGCAGGACTTGGCGTTCGATTTGATCGATTTCCGTGGGCATGGAGTCGAGTTCAATCTTGAGTCGCGAGGCGGCTTCATCGATCAAATCCACGGCCTTGTCGGGCAGGAAACGATCAGAAATGTAGCGGTCGCTGAGGGTGGCAGCAGCGACAAGGGCGCCATCTTGGATGCGAACGCCGTGATGCACTTCGTAGCGTTCCTTGAGGCCACGCAGGATGGCGATGGTATCGTCGGCACTCGGTTCGCCGACGAGCACGGGTTGAAAACGGCGTTCGAGGGCGGCATCTTTTTCGATGTATTTGCGGTATTCATCGAGAGTGGTGGCGCCGATGGTCGAGAGTTCGCCACGAGCGAGTTGGGGCTTGAGGAGGTTTCCGGCATCGGGGCTACCTTCGGTTTTCCCCGCACCGACGATGGTGTGGAGTTCATCGATGAAAAGAATGATCTCGCCCGCGGAATCAGTGACCTCTTTGAGAAAGGCCTTGAGACGATCTTCAAACTCGCCGCGGTACTTGGCACCTGCGAGCATGCCGCCGATGTCCATGGTGATGACGCGCTTGTTTTTCATCGACTCTGGGACATCGCCCGCGACGATGCGGCGAGCGAGGCCTTCGACGATGGCAGTCTTACCGACACCCGGTTCGCCGATGAGGACGGGGTTGTTTTTGGTGCGGCGGGAGAGGACTTGCATCACGCGGCGGATCTCGTTATCGCGCCCGATGACGGGATCGATCTTGCCTTCGCGAGCGCGCTTGGTGAGGTCGGTGCCGTATTTTTCCAAGGTTTGGTATTTGCCTTCGGGATTTTCGTCGGTGACTTTTTGCGTGCCGCGCACAGCTTTGATGGCATCTCTAGCTTTCGCCTCGGTGAGGCCGGCAGCTTTGAGAAGTTTTCCCGCAGGAGAGTCATTGGTCAAAGAACCTAACAAAAAGTGTTCGACGCTGAGGTAGTCATCGCCGAGCTTTTCGCGGGCTTCGTCTGCGGCATCAAGCGTGGCGCGGAGGCCGTAGCTGAGTTGCGGCTGCGAGCTTGCACCCGTGATACGAGGTTCGGCATCGAGATGCTGTTGTACGGCGCGCTGGAGTTGTGCGACATCGACATTGGCCTTTTGCAGGATAGGCACGAGAATGCCGCCATCTTGCTCAAGAAGTGTGCTGAGAACGTGAGCGCCTTTTAGCTCCGCGTGACTCGACTTTGCGGCAAATCGTTGCGCGAGTTGGAGTGCTTCTTGGAGTTTCTGTGTGATTTTATCGAGTCCCATGTTGGTGTTTCTTTCTCTGTTGGTGATTGTGGTATTATGGGCGATTGCTTGTCACTTTCGCCGTTTGCTTTGTCCAAGCATAGGATGTCATAGCAAATAGTTTATTCAAATTATTTTTGAGATTTTTAGCCCGAGATCCGAAGTAGAGCGCCACAAAATTCGCTGCCAGGCTTTGATGTGCTAGGCATTTCGTGGTCGCAGTGGGCTGCATTCAACGATCCTGCCCCAAGGTCTGAAATGCCTAGCGCAGCGAATGATCGCAGCAAATGGCGTCGTTATCCTTGGGATTTAGTATTCCGTCGATCTACGCGGCGCAGCTTTATGGCGGGATGGATGCCGCCCAGATGGAGTCGTATCTTACGTATTTTTACGAATACCACTTCCTTTACATCTCAAATTTGGAGCATGTGGAATCCAAGACGATCCAAGGTCAGATAGTCCTGACGCTGATCGAAAAATGTTACAAGCCAATCAAAACCAAGTTCCCTGCTTTGGTATCGGGCACGATGAGCACACCAGCTTTTTCATCTAAGAAAAAATCTGCTGCCGAGATCATCTCCTTGCCTAGCTCGGTACGACCGCTGCCATCGGCTTCATAGCGCGTGACTTTTCCTGTTAGAACTTCCGATACATACAAACGGCCTTTGCTATCGTGCGTGATGCCATCGGCACTGCGATGACCTTCCGCAAGGACCTTCCAACTCTCACCTTTCCGCTCTAACAGCTTGCCAGTAAAAAACTCTGCCACGCGCATAGTTCCGTCATCTAACACATCGACTCCATTCGGGCAGGGCATTTCCCCATTCGTCGCGATGACCTCGCTAACCTTGCCGTCGAGAGTGATGCGATACACACGACCTGCTACTGGCAGCGCTTTGCCCTCGGGGCTATCGATGGGCCAAAGTTTGCCATTGGCATCAAACATTTTATCCTTCGCTCCCATGTCGGTCACCAGCACGCTTTTGCCATCTGGTGCGAGCACGACATCATTCAGAAAAAGTGGTGGATGTGGAAACGCCTCAGGGCCAGCAAGCACTTCTTTTTCGCCCTTGCTATTGACTTTCCAGACGCGCTTAAAATCCGCCGTCACCAAAAATTCACCGATCATCACGATCCCTTTCGGATCATCCATACCAGCACAAAAGGGCGTAACCGTTCTGCCAGTCATCATCGCTATGCTTCCATTGCCATCGCCTTCGGTTCTCGTATCGCCCATCAGCGTGATGAAATAGTTTCCATCAAATCCCCGCGTGAGACTTTCGGGATTTTTGCCAACGGCTACGACTTCTTGTGCCGCACCGAGGGCGGGAGAAAGACTAAAGGCAGCGCAGCAAATGGCGGGAATCAAACGGAAGAATGATGCAGACATGGCCAAAAACTATGCGCTTGGATTACTTTGTCAATCCTTGCCCATCGCATCACTACGGCACCCAATGGAACGCCTGGAACAAGCGCACCATAGCGTAGCCAACGATACCGGCTGCGGGAAGTGTGAGCACCCACGCCCAAATGATGCGCTTCACCAAAGAAAGATTTAGCGCGCTGAAACGCTTGGCGCAGCCGACTCCCATGATGGAGGTGGTGATGCTGTGAGTCGTGGAAACGGTCATGCCAAGACTGCCCGTCACCGCAAGCAAGGTCGCGGCGGTTGTTTCCGCCGCAAATCCATGTACGGGCTGCAACTTCACCATCTTGTGACCAAGGGTTTTGATGATTTTCCACCCACCCGCAGCAGTGCCTGCTGCCATAGTCAGTGCACAAATGAACTTGATCCACGTCGGCACATCGGGCGATAGCTCATCGACCTTCTTTGCCGTGGCGACGAGAGGCGTTTTCCCCGCTTTTTCTGCGGCAGACCATTCTCCATCGATACTTTTTTTCCAATCGGTAAATTTCGCCGCCATCATTGAGCCGATCACGGGAATCTTCGGCAACAAGCGCTTCGATTCACGATCGAGCAAAGCCTCGTGGGTCGCTTGTGCGGAACGCATCGCACGCGCGCTCTCGTCCGTAGCACCTGCGACTCGATAGCTGGTCGCGGCCATGGTCAAAAAGGCTTCGCGAAATTCTCCATTTTTGAGCTTTTGTGCCTCGCTCTCCAGAACCTGTGCCGACTGGGTGATTTCGGCGGGAGTGAGATCCTTTTTCTGCAAATTGAGCAAAGCAATTTCCGCTGCTTGCGTTTTATCCATCTTCAGAAAACTGCACCAGGAAGGCAACGCCTCAAAGCTGCCTGCTGCGGTTGCCGTCACCAAGGCCAACGTGATAACGCCCATGGTTTTTTGCGCATCGGCAAGACCGTGAGCAAATCCCATATAGGCCGCACTGACAATCTGCGCCTTACCAAAAAACCGCGTCACGAAGCGCGGGCGGGCATTGCGCAACAAAAAGTAAAACAAGCCCATGACCAAAAATCCACCAACAAAACCAATCACAGGAGATGATAGCATCGGAATGACCACCTTATGCAGCACGCCTTCCATCACCACTTTGCCATCCTTGATTTTTTCTACCGACCAAATGATCGCGTTGGCTTGGTGCCCCGAACTCGCGTAAGCCGCACCGCAAATCCCTCCCACGAGCGCATGCGTGGAACTGGACGGCAACCCAAACCACCAGGTGATCAGGTTCCAAACGATGCCGCCAAGCAATGCGCAGGCGATCACCAGCGGCGACATAAATGCCGAATCCACAAGCCCCGATGACACCGTCTTCGCGACGGCATGCCCGGCTAACGCGCCAAACAAATTTGTCACCGCCGCAAGGGCGATCGCTTGCCGAGGGGTCAGCACCTTGGTGCCTACGACAGTGGCGATGGAATTTGCGGTATCGTGAAAGCCATTGATGTATTCGAACGCCAAGGCGACGAAAATCACGAAAAAAATGATCCAGAGACTCATACGGCAGGGATCAAGAATTTTTCAGCACGATTTGCGTCACTAGGTCGCCAGCATCCCGGCAGCGATCGATGACTTTTTCCAGCAGATCGTAGAGATCGCGCTTGGCCATAGCCTTGATGGGATCCATGTCACCACGGTAAATCTCCTTCAGGTAGCCCAGTATCAATTGATCACCACGGCTTTCCAGCGCTTGCAGTTGGTCATTTTCCGCTTTGACGACTTCCAGCTTCGGCATGACGGCAACCATCGCAACCATGCGACAGACGACACCAGCGGCTTCTTTAGCGATACTCATTTGCGCGGCGAAATCCGCCCCCGTGACCAGATGATGCATGATCTCGAAGCGTTCGCCAAATTTCTCCACTGTTTTCGGGATGCGATACAATGCCCGCGATAAGGCCTCAATGTCTTCACGCTCCAGAGTGGTAACAAATGTTCTGACCAGCTCCTCGCTGATCTGTTCGGTGGTTCTCTTGTCATGGCTGCGAGCCACAGCAAGCTCCGCCAAACCTACTTGGCCATTGGAGCTATGCAGTAGGCGTTCCAGCGACTCGACACTGTGTAAAGCCGTTTTGGCACTAGCCTCGAGAAGGGTAAAGAATCGGTCATTTTTTCCAAAAAGTTTCGCAAGTGATAGCATCGGGTTGATTCTTAAAATACAAGTCCGTTGAGCAAGGATAAATCCTAGATTTGTGTGTCAAAATTGTCACATTGAGTAAAAAGCAGGGTAAAAAGACTTGTATAGCCAATGACGGCAGCGCATCTCAGATCTTCCCTGCTACCATTTCGGGTGGCATATTGATCATGTCGCGCAGGCCATTGATCAACAGCCCTCGAAAACTCAATCAAATTGCTGGTGGCGTGCAAATGGGAACCCTGCTATGCTTGTGTTATACTCCTTCTGGGAAATAGCATCTCAGGACTACGAAGTCATGAATTGGAAGCAAAAACTCTTTGGCAAATGGTCGTGGAAAAGACCATTCCTTTCTCTACTTTGGATCTATCTATTGCTAGGATTCATTGCGTATTTCTTCGGATCAAAACTCGTCTTTCCTGCACCGGATAGCGGCTATGTAAAAGACGACACTCGCTACCATGCGATGCAAAATGGATCGGTGGCAAAGATTGGCTACACATGGCTCAAACCTAGCGATGACAAAACCCCAGTGTTTTTTTTATCTCATGGCAACGCGGAAGACATTTCTGCCTATGATTGGGTATTTGATGAATGGCAAAATGCTGGTTGTGGCGTTTTTGCCTATGATTATCCAGGCTATGGAATTTCAGAAGGCACTCCAACAGAAGCATCGGTCAATGAATCGGCGGAGAAAGCTTGGAAATTTTTACGAGAAACGATTGGCATCCCCGCAGAGCGAGTGATCATCGTCGGACGCTCCGTCGGTTGCGGGCCATCATTGGCGCTTGCACAAAAGAATGGTCATGCGGGCTTGATCCTGATCTCGCCTTTTCGGTCAGCGTTTCAATCGGTAACGCGCGTGCCCCTATTTTTCGGCGATATGTTTCCCAATGAAAAAGTGATCACCAACATTTCCACCCCCCTTTTGATCATTCACGGGGAAAAAGATCGCGTAATCCCTTGTTCCCAGGGCCGTGCATTATTCGACAAATCTCCCAGCAATCAGAAAACCTTGTTGGTGCTGCCAAACTGTGGCCACAACGACATCTTCGACGCTCACTTCGAGGTTCTTCTCCAAACCATGACCGACTTCGCAAAGACCAATGTCAGTCGATAATTGCTGACGTATTTTCTACCGGAATGGATTTCGCAATCTCCCCCATTCCCAAAGCCCAGAGGGCTGAGCCGACATTAGCCGGTGGCGTCCGCCACCGGACGGACGCCAACCACCGGACGCGTGTCCCCCAAAACCACATCCGCCCCAGAGAGGCGGCGGAAGGCCTATCGCTCACCAAAGATACCGATCATCGTATTCCACAACGATTCAGCATTTCAAGATAATCCTCCGGAAATGTCCGCTACCACTTGTGGATTGATGCAGGCGAAAGCCTGCGTTCCCCTTTTTTCACCTTTCGCAAAAAATCTTCTTGCCATGATAGGCAGCGAGTTTCAAAACAACCCCGCAACTATGACAGGGGAGCGTAGCACCATACCGGGTGTGTCGCTGAGATTCCGAAAGGAGGACCCTTGGAACCTGATGCGGTTAGAACCGCCGAAGGAAGTCAAGTGCCATGGACAGTAGAACACGGAAGCTAGGTGGCTTGTTGTTGTTCCGCCGCTCGGGGCTCTCGGCTTCGCGGCAAAAACAACAAATTGTCCTATTGATGAAAACAAGTTCTTCTTTTTCTTTATCGCTGCTGCTGAGCAGTTTGATGTGTCACGCAGCGGAGCCTGCCGCCGAATCGACCCTGCCGGGTGTGGATCTCGAGACTCTGGTGGTTACCGGAGATTTATGGGAATCGCCGCTGGAACAAGTGGCCGCTAGCGTGAGTGTGATCGACAACGATCTATTGCAGAGCAATGGCGTGCGGCATTTTGGCGATTTGATCAATGGCATCCCCAACCTAACAACGACGGGTGGCACATCGCGGCCACGGTTTTTTCAAATTCGTGGGATCGGTGAGAATTCGCAGTTTGAGGGCGAGACGCCTGATTCATCGGTGCGCTTCGTGGTGGACGATCTCGATTTCACCGGTCTTGGCATGGTGGGCAGCACCTTTGACGTGAGTCAGGTGGAAGTGCTGCGCGGGCCGCAAGCGGGTGCCTTCGGCGCAAATGCTGCGGGTGGTTTGATCCGCATGGTGACAAATGCCCCAACGCCTTACTGGACAGGCATGGCTGAAACGACGGTGGGCGAAGATAGCTTGTGGAGCAGTGGCTTCGCCGCGGGTGGCCCGCTATTGAAGCGGAATGCGGAGGAACTGATGATGCGCTTGGCTGTGGAGCATTCGCAGAGCGATGGCTTTCGCCGCAACCAAACCTTGATGGAAGATACCAATGCTCGCGATGAATGGATGGCTCGCTTGCGCACGATATGGAATCCATCGGCTGATTTGAGTGTGGATAGCACGTTTTTCTTTTCTGATCAAAATAACGGCTACGACGAATTTGCCCTCGATAACAATGGCTGGAATACCTTTAGCGATGAACCAGGGCGCGATGAACAAAATTCGCTCGCTGGCAGCATTCGCGCAACGTATGACGGCTGGCGTGGCGTGCGCTTCACCTCCGTTAGTTCGCTAGGGGCGGTGGATTCGCTGTATAGCTATGATGACGATTGGACTTCGGCGGCGGATCCTGGGGCTTCGTATCAAGGATTTTCGGAAGTGAATCGTGATCGCACGACATTCAATCAAGAATTTCGCCTCGACTCGAGTGCTGACGCAGAACGCATCGGCATCATTGATCGCTGGACCTTGGGGACATTCATTTCCGCAGTGGACGAAAGTGGATTTTACACCAATACGAATCCAGATCGCGTGAAGAGCTTAGCTACGGATTACTCCTCGACGAATTTCGCCCTATTTGGGCAAGCTGCGCATGACTTGAACGAGACGAATCGCATTGTGCTAGGCTTACGAACAGAGCGAATCGAAATCGATGGCAGCGGTGTGGCTCGTGAAGATGGCGTGCTCGAATCTGCCGTGGACGAACAATATGACGACGTACTTTTCGGCGGGAAATTGACATACGAGCACGATGTCAACGAACAGCTCATGGCATTTGCCTCGGCAACGCTCGGCTACAAAGCTGGTGGAATCAACAACGATGCTCGCATCGACGTTGCTGGTGGCGACCCATTGAGCTATGATACCGAAACCCTGTGGAACTATGAGATCGGGGTGCGGGCTAATGCTTTTGACAACAAACTCCAAGGGAGCCTAACCGCGTTTTACATGATGCGTAGCGATTCGCAGGTGCGAGATTCGGCTGGGCTTGGCGGCGACTATCGCTTCTTCACCGACAATGGCGATGACTCCGTCATTCAAGGCATCGAAGCCGAGGGAATTTACGAACTTGGTGGGAATTGGTCGGTGTTGGGGTCGTTCGCGTTGATGGGGTCAGAGATTGATCGCTTTACCGTGAGCAATGGCAATGTCGGCGGTGGTGGCAACCTACCGAACACGCCTTCGTATGGGTATTCCATCGGTCTTCGCTATCAGCCGAAGCTCGGGTTTTTCGGCAACTTCGAGTTTCTTGGCAAAGACTCCTATCTCGAATCACTCAGCAATCAGGAAGAGCGCAGCAGCTTCGATGTGCTGAACACCAGCATCGGCTATCGCGGGGAAAATTGGTCGCTCACACTCTGGGCACGAAATTTGCTCGACGAACGCTACGACAGACGGGTGTTTTTCTTCGCCAACGAAGAGCCATGGGATGCGAAACGCTACGCCTCAGCCGCAGATCCACGCCAGATCGGCCTAACAGCGCGTTACGAATTCTAAAAAATTCCACACCTAACATGATCGCTACCGCCATCGATTGGAGAGAGTTCCTCGGCACTACGCCCCTATCCATCGCCGCCACCCTCTGCTCAGTGGCGGGAGTGATCTTGATCGCCCTACAAAAGCAACTCGGCTGGGCGCTGGGCATCATCTGGGCGGGCATTTCAGCATATCTCGCATGGGAATGGCAGCTCGTCTCAGATGCAATCCTCCACGTTAGCTACATTCCCATCCAGATCTATTGCTGGCACACATGGCGCCGACGACCTTCGCAGGATGAGATCGCGCCGAGTTACTTACCAGCGCATACCCGATGGGTTCTGTGTGTTGCCATGGTTATAGCCGTAGTGATTTGGGGAATCTCTGTCAACCAGTTAGCCGCTGCGGTGTCGTGGATTCCCACTCCCGCGTTGTTATGGCGAGATTCGACCAGCACGGTGCTAAATTACTTCGCACAATTTTTGCAAGCCAAGAAACGCATGGAAAACTGGATACTGTGGCTCGTCGTGAACCTGCTGGGAATCCACATCTATTGGGTCAAAGGCATACCGATTTACTCGTTTCAATATGCCATGTTTCTCTGTCTCGGCATCTTCGGTTTCATCGCTTGGCGGCGGGCAATGCAAGAGAAACAATCACCTTTGCCATGAACAAACGCATCGTCATCACTGGGCCAGAGTCATGCGGGAAAAGCACGCTCGCTGCTTGGCTGTCAGCGGAATTCGGTCTGCCAATGGCGACAGAATACGCGCGTATCTACTTGGAAACCTACGGCGCAGAGTACGATGAAATTACTGTGATCGCGATGGCGAAACTGCATTTGAACCACCAGCAGGAGATGGTTCCGCAAGAGGCCCCACTAGGAATCTATGATACCGACTTGATCAATTACAAAATATGGTGCGATGTCGCCTATTCGCGTTGCGACGAATCCATTCTCAGCGCCATGGAGCGCGAGAGTGAGCATGTGTATCTGCTATGCTACCCCGATCTGCCATGGGTTGAGGATCCATTGCGCGAATATCCGCATGCGCGGATGATGCTCTATGATCGACACCTTACGGAAATCGAACAATCAGGACGAGCCCACATCGTCATTCGCGGCGAGGGTGAGGCGCGCAATCAGTGTGCCAAAGAAGCCGTAAGAAAACTGCTAGAAACCTAACGGAAGCAAGCCGTTAGACTTTCATCGCCGTGAATTTACGGTCGAGGGCGTTCAGGATCAGAGTTTCCGTAGGTTCATGATTGATACGACTGATGACTTCCACCGAAAATCCTCGGGCAATCAACTGACGAGCACGATCCTCGTGAATGCCGCGAGCACGAAGGTAAAAAATCTCGTCATCGCTGATGCGCGAACTGGTAGAACCATGGCTGCATTTGACATCATCGGCGTTGATTTCCAATCCAGGCATCGAGTTGGCATCGGCTTTGTCCGACATGAACAAATTTCGGCAAGTTTGATAAGCGTCCGTACGATGTGCGCCTTCGTCCACAAAGATCAGACCAGAAAAAATCGTGCGTGATTCGTCGTAGAGAGAATTTTTGTAGAGCAAGTCGGAGTAGGCTCCGGCAGAAACATGATGTTGATACGTGCGTTGATCATATTCTTGATCCCATCCAGGAACGCTGACAGCGAGCATGTTGGAGCGAGCACCTTCGCCTTCGAGACGGGAAAGAAACTCCGTGCGCGCCCAGGAAGCACCAGTGCTGAGAAGAAAATTCGTGGATGATGCCGCCTTCGCTGTTTCAGCAGCATTGATGTTGATGATGCGGCTTGTTTGATTGAGCTGTTGCAAGGCAACGTAATCCAACGTAGAGCCATCTGCTGCGATCAAGTCATTGACTGCGATCACCAATGTCTGATCATTTTCGGAAAGGTTTTGAAATGTCTCGACCACTCGCACGACCGCATCTTTGCCAGTGATCATCAAGCTATGCGGCAAAGAAATGGAATTCACCCCAGTGAAGAGATGGAAAATTTCGATATTGCCATCGAGCTGCACTCCTTCTGGAACATGGAGGAAAGCGCCATTTTTCACGTGGGCTGCGTGGAGTGCTGCAAATTTGGCGGAACCAAGGCGCGTATCGCGCTGCATGAAGTATTTCTCGACCAATTCGCTGTGCGAGATCAATGCCTCAGACAGCGGCAAGCAAATCACCTCGGCAGGCAATCGATTTTCACTAAGAACGAGACTGTGATTGAGGAAAACTAGGCGAGCCACAGCCACCTCAGTGCCTTGGCAGTGCTTTACGATATCAGATGGAGCAGGCACGGCACGCTCAAGTTCTAGCCCCTCAAGGCTGGCTTTGGCAAAGGAAGAAAAGCGCCATTGTTCGTCGCCGCGTTTGGGCATGGGCAAAGTTTGGAACGTTTGCCATGCGGCTAACTGTCGCTCAGCAAACCATGCAGGATAGATGGCTGGTGTAGATGGTGATGGAATCATTGGTAATAACAAAAAAATTGGAGTTGTTGCTAGATCGGCAAAAATCGAATCTGCATTGATAGCAGATTCGCTTGTTGGCTTCTGCCGATAAAATCAACCAACCGAGCCTTCCATTTCGAGGTCGATGAGTCGCTTAAGCTCCACGGAATACTCCATCGGGAACTCGCGAACGAGGTCATTGATGAAGCCGTTGACAGCCAATGACATGGCGGCGCCCTCGCTGATGCCACGTTGCTTCATGTAGAAGAGCATTTCTTCTGACACTTGCGAAACGCTAGCTTCGTGCTGGGTCGCATGTTGACTGCCTTTCACCGTAATCGCAGGGTAGGTATCGGTGCGACTCCGTGAATTGATCAAAAGAGCGTCGCACTCCGTGTTGTTTTTGCAACCTTTCAAATGCTTAGGGATGTGAACCTGACCACGATACGTGGAGCGTCCCGTACCGACAGAAATCGACTTGGAAACGACATTTGACGTAGTTTCATCCGCTGCATGGATCATTTTCGCGCCAGTGTCTTGGTGTTGTCCGGTGTTGGCAAGAGCGATGGAAATGACTTCGCCGCGAGCTCTACGCCCTTTCATGATGACGCCAGGATATTTCATGGTGAGACGAGAACCGATATTGCAATCGATCCAACGCACTTCGGCATCTTCCATGGCAATTCCGCGCTTGGTAACTAGGTTGAATACGTTGGATGACCAGTTTTGCACCGTGACATACTGGATTTTCGCGCCCTTGAGAGCCACGAGTTCCACAACAGCCGAGTGCAAGGTAGCCGTCTCAAACTTAGGAGCGGTACAACCTTCCATATACATCACCTCAGCACCTTCATCGGCGATGATCAGCGTGCGCTCGAACTGACCAAAGGATTCCGAGTTGATACGAAAATACGCTTGGAGAGGCTGCTTCAGTTTGACACCCTTGGGGATGTAGATAAACGAACCACCAGAGAAAACAGCAGAGTTGAGGGCAGAAAATTTGTTATCTCCTGTAGGAATAACCTTGCCGAACCATGGACGAAAGATTTCTTCATGTTTTTGCAGACCTTCTGTGGAGTTGACAAAGAGAACGCCTTGCTTGGTGAGCTCTTCTTTCATATTCGAGTAGGCAGCTTCCGAATCGTATTGCGCTTCGACTCCGGCAAGGAAAGCCCGTTCTTGTTCGGGAATGCCAAGTCGATCAAAAGTGCGTTTCACATCTTCGGGAACATCGTCCCAAGAACGCTTGGGTTTTTCGCCGTCGGAGAGATAGTAGCGAATCTCATCAAAATTGATGTTATTCAAGTCTTCTGTCGCCCAGTTGGTCGGCATGGGTTTTTCACGGAAAACCTTAAGAGCGCGATGGCGGAAATCGCGAATCCATTGCGGATCGTTTTTGACATCAGAAATATAATCGACTGTTCTGTCAGTAAGACCGCGACCTGCATCGAATTTATGGCGTTCTGGAAAGGTGAAATCACCAACCGAACGGTCAAAGCCGATGGCTTCTGCGGTTTCTGCGTCTAAGGTATCTGGGAGTAGTTCTAGTGACATGGAGCCAAGGAGGTTGAAGGAAAAGAGGTCGGATTACGCGAGAGCAAGATCTTTGAGGAATTCGTATCCCTCTTTTTCTAGCTCAAGAGCCAGTTCCGGCCCACCCGAGCGGACGATGCGACCTTCTGCCATGACGTGCACGTAGTCAGGGCTGATGTAATCGAGCAATCGTTGGTAGTGGGTGATGAGAAGCATCCCACGATTTTCAGAACGCATGGCATTGACCCCTTTGGCAACGATTTTTAACGCATCGATGTCAAGTCCAGAGTCCGTTTCATCGAGAATGCAGTATTTCGGCTCCAGCATGAGCATTTGCAGAATCTCATTGCGCTTTTTTTCGCCGCCAGAGAAGCCCTCGTTGACGGAGCGGGCAGTGAATTTTCGATCCATCTCAAGGAGATCCATTTTGGCGTAAAGGCTTTTGTAGTATGCCACGGCATCGATGTCTTGCCCCTTGGGAAGACGTGCTTGAAGTGCCGCGCGGATAAAGTTGGCGTTCGAAACACCCGGTACTTCCGCAGGGTACTGAAAGGCAAGGAAAATGCCAGCGCGCGAGCGTTGATCAACGTCCATTTCCAGTAGGTCGGTGTCGTCAAGTGTCACAGAGCCATCGGTTACGACATAGCTTTCGTGTCCGGAAATCACCTTGGAAAGAGTGGATTTTCCCGAACCATTTGGCCCCATGATGGCGTGGATTTCGCCAGCGGGAATTTCAAGATTCACCCCCTTGAGGATAGGTGTGCCGTTTTGAAGGGTTGCATGAAGATTTTCGATGAGGAGTGACATAGGAATGGTTGGTGAATGGAATTGGTAACTTTTAGGGAAATGCTGAGATCGGGATAGGCGCGAATCAAGAAATGGTGCCGCGAAGAGTAAGGTCGATATGCGTAATTTGCGCACCAGGTGGCAGATCTAGAACATCGCTCAAGTTGACACCGGGTTTAAAGGTAATGTCATGTATGGAATTATTGGTAACGTCATGAAAATGTCCGTGCTCTAGGAGATTAGGACAGTATCGACAAGATTCGCGGTCAAAGTGAACTTGGCGTATGAGACCATGCTGCGTAAGTGCTTCAAGGCAGTTGTAAACGGTCGCGAGCGAAATCTGCGGCAACCGATCTTTGACGGCGAGAAAGACATCTTGCGCAGTCGGATGAACACGATTGTCCATCAACAAATGGTAGATTTCCTTGCGTTGACGAGTCATGCGCAGGCCATTGATTACCTGAACGGGCGAGTCGTCCGATGTTGTATTGGAGTTGCGTGGTAACATAGGTGCGACGCAACCTATGCACGATCTCACCAAAAGCAAGAATGATTCTTATTTTTATTATAATTTTTCAAAAACCCTTCCAGAAGCACATCGCGCAGGCAATCATGGCAGCACCATAAGCAGCACCAGCAGCGCAAAGCATCTGCCAGCGTCGTTGGGAAGCCGTGGCCCACGTGATCAGATTGCGAAATGTGTAAGGCATCCCCACCCAGAAAAGGCTGGAAATGATCAGAGCGTAGCACCAAAGAGGAATCAACAATCGGCTGAACGGCAATTCCTGAAAAGCGGCTTCGAGAAAAGGTTGGGCTGCCAGCAAACACAACAAACCCAACGCCCGGACGGCGAGATATTCTTGCACTGACGAAGCGACGAGAACAAAAATGACGGGCGTAAGCCATCGAAGAACCGGCTTAGCACCGTTGAATTCCGTCATATCCATGGCAAAATAGTTCAAAATACCATTGCCTTCTGGTGCGAGCAGCAACCAAAACCATACCATACCGACACCTAGAATAACGCGGCCAAGTTTGTCGTTACGATGAAATTTGCGGAAAAATTCCATCACAGGCTTCGATTTCACCAGCATGAATGCATGAATGAGCAACAGAGCAATACCAAGCGCGAGGCCAGCGGAGAAAAGAGGGATTTTTTCATAGGCGTGCATGGAGTTCATCGGCACGGTTCCTATGCTTGAATTCGAAAGTGTGCAAGCGCAATTCGCTAGGCAATCACATCGTTTCTCCAGAATCGCAGACTCTGCTGGGTCGGCATAGGCTGATCCACCTGCTGCCACTCTAACAGACAGATGCATTCGGTGGGCTGATAATTCCGCTTCCGCCAAAATGCATGGTTGTCGCGGTAAGGCTCCGGACGTAAGGGGTGATGCCTCTCACGCTCTACCGCGCAGAAAGTAGCACTACGGCAGGCTAGCGCACGAGCATGCTTTTCGCGATGATCAAAAAACGCATGGCCGATGCCCTGACCTCGGTATTCCGGCAGGAGACAGGATTCACCAAGATAGAACAACGTAGAAATGTCCACTTGTGCATCAGACCATGGTTGCTGCATGGCAAGATCTGCGTGAGAAAGAGGCAGTCCCGTGGAAACCCCCACAATCTGCGACGCCGTTTGCGCAATTACAAAAATGGTATCAGAGCATTCCGCGTAGTGCGTCAAGTAAGAGACTTCATACTCTTTGCTGCCATCGTAGAGGTAGGGAAAATCCCGAAACACCTTGATGCGCAACGAGGCTGCGGCATCAAGGTAAGGCAAAATTTCTTTCCCGTATCTGCAGAGGATCGTGACGTCTTCCATGATCCAAAGTCGCAAAAATCAGAATTTGTAATCCAAATAGAAGTTGAATTGACCGCCTTTGTCGGCCAATGGATCGGGAGTGGTTACGGGAATGGCATAGTCGAATGCCAATGGTCCAAGCGGCAGATTCAAGCGAATGCCGAAACCAGCATCGGCGTAAAAGTCCGAAGGGGCAAGATCCCAAGAATCGGCATTCACGAAACCAGCATCATAGAACACAGCCCCGCGCACTTGCTCGAAAAGTGGCACCGTATATTCCAAGGCAACCCAGGCCATGGAATTTCCACCGATGACTTCGTTCGATGCAGTTCCAGGCGGCCCCACATCGCGAGGGCCGACATCGCGGAACTCGAAACCGCGCAGGGTGCGGGGACCACCCAAGAATTGACGATCGAAAATGGGAACTTCGTCATCATTGAGGCTGTCAGACACACCAAATTCACCCGTCACAGAGAGGATAGTATCGCCGGGCAAGTTCCAGTATTTTTCTGCACGTGAGGTTAGAACGACAGTATTAACATCACCACCGATACCAGAGTAGGTAAGACCAGCTTCGAGTTTGTGCCCTTGGCGTGGAATTTGGTTGCTATCACGGCTGTCAAAGGTGTAGCTCGCACCAATGGCGCTGCGCATGTATTGATCATCCAACCCTTGAAAATACGCCGCATTGGGTGTGTTATCAGGATCGAGCTCGATGTTTTCAATGCGATAGTCCAGACGGAGGAACGATAGTTCATTGATCGGCTTACGGATGAAAATCGAGGCACCCACATTCAACTGATTGAAGAAGTCCGAGAAGAACAAAGCATTGCGGTAGTAAAGTTCGCCACCGAGAGCCAATTGGCGATCTAGAAACCAAGGTTCGGTTAGAGAGATACTCAAGTCCCTACGAAATTGGCCAGCGCGTATGTTCGCAGCAAAGCGTTGACCACCGCCGGTAAAGTGCCATGGATTGAACAAATCAAAGTTCGTTTGCTCGAGGTTGATGTATCCTACAAGGTTATCAATATTGCTGAAGCCAACACCGAAACTCAGGTTGCCAGTTCTTTTTTCGTTGACCAAAACATTGAGGTCGCGATAGCCGCTACCTCCTGGTGCGGTGGATACTTGCACATCGTCAAAGTAATTGAGGTTTTTCAATCGCGTGCGAGTCGTTTCTACATCCACAGAATTGAACCAATCGCCCGGTTTGAGCGGAATTTCACGGCGAATGACAGGATCTTTGGATTTGGTGTTTCCTGAGACATTGACGCGGCCTACACGAAAGCGACCACCCTCACTGATCCGGTAGGTAATTTGCACGCTATCATTGGATGCGTTTTTGATGTCAGGCATCACTGCTGCGTCAGCATAACCACGAGAACCGTAGTAGCTTCGGATCATGTCGATATCGGCACGCATTTTTTTGGCACTGTAGGAATCCCCTCCCACTAAGGTCAGAGCAGGATACAGTTCTTCTGATTTGAAAACGGTAGTTGCACCGAAGCCAACACCTGCGACTTTGTAGCGAACGCCTTCGTTGATGGGGATCACCAAGTCAAGCTTACCATCACCCGTCGGCACTCGTTGCACGCCAGGGCTGGAAACTCGCAGGTAGCCTTTGTTGCGGTAATAATCGAGAATTTCTTCAAGGTCTTCATCAAGCTGGTTGCCCTCAATTCTTCCCGATTTGGTAAACCAAGTAAAAATACCTTTTTCCTTGGTTTTCATGACTTTTTTCAAGTCGGCGTCCTTGATGTTACCATTACCCTCAAAACGGATATCGCGCACCTCGTTTTTCAGGCCTTCGTTGACGAGAAAAACCAGTGCAGCTCCGTTTTCTGTTAGCTGGATTTTATGATCCACCGTAACATCGGGATAGCCATATCCTTGGTAGTACGTTTCAATTTTTTTGCGGGCACTGAGAATTTCAGAATCAGAAATGGTAGTGCCGGCCTTGAGTTTTGTTTCTTTCGCGAGCTTTGATTCTGAGAATTTGGAAACGCCTACAAAAGCAACTGCCACCAGTGACGGACGAGTGGTGACTTCAGCAATCAGCTTTACCTCATCGCCAGCGGGCTCAGCAAGCCAACGCACATCCTCAATGATTCCTGATTTATAGAGTTTTTTGATATCTTGGTCGAGGCGCTCGGTGTTGTATTCCTGCCCTGCGCGAGTGCTAAGTTGATTGCGAATGACCGCATCATCTACTTTCGAACCTTTCGCACGAATTTCCACCTCGCTAATTTTCTTTCCTTCGTAACTGATTTGCCCTGGAGAAAGAACTGGGGTGCTGAACAGGAGCGCACAGAGAAGTGTCTGGTATTTTTTTGTGCGCTTACTAGCACGAAATGTCTCGGTATTGGTAAATTTCATATCGCTTATGTGGACAGCCCATGTCAGTCATAAAATGAGGCTTCGTCAAGAAAGGAGTTACAAAAAAACCGTTCTTGTAGAACAAGAACGGTTTTATAAAAAATTTCGAAGGTGATAAGAGAATTACACCCCAGGAAACTTACGCGTTACGCTGTCTGCGGCGCTTCAAGCCAAGAGCCATGACACCAGAAATTGCAAGCAAAGCGGAAGATGGCTCAGGAGCCAAACCAGTCACAGCACTTGGCTGGCGGAATTCAAACATGAAAAGTGCTACATTGTCGTGAGCTAAGCGCGTGTCAAAAGAACTGCCAACACCCCATGAAGCGACGGCGGCCTTAGGATCGCTGAATGTTGCATCTGGAACTGCAGTATAGCCAGTGTAACCTGCAATGGCAGGAGCAGATGTTAGATTCGTGCCAACACTTGTGACATTGTGGGTAAATGTGCTATTGCTAACATAGTAGCGTTGGGCATAGTCAATATCGAGAGAAGTCAACTGAAGACCGAGAGGAGCTGCGGTGGTAAGAGCAGCATCCGAGAAAAATGAAAAGTTGAGATCCAGTGTCCATGCAGTAGATGTGCCAGGGCGAACATAAACCGAGAGAGTGCCGTTATCGGTAAGTCCTTGGCTGTTAACGGTGCGAGCCACCATCAACGAATCGCCACCAGGAACGAGTCCACCTGTTGGGTTGGATGCGGTGACTTTCATGTAACGAGAACCGCCGTTCATGGCGAATACTCCCACGGTGCCTGTGCTGAATGTTGCAGTATTGTCTGATGAACCACTACCTGACACGATAGCTGTGGTGCCGACTGTCTCGGAAACAACGCCTGTAACAGATAGGCTCTGTGCACTGGAGCTAACAACGCCCGCGAGTGTTGCGATGAATGCAGTAACAAATGCTGATTTTTTCATAATTTTAATAAGTAATTTTCGTCGTCGAAATTTGGCTGACGCGCGATCTTTGCCAAAATCATGGTCGAGTCAACAAAAAATATCATTTTTTTTGAGATCCGAAAGGAAACGGAAAAAATCAGCAAAGAATCTCAAAGTCTTCTCCTGCTATTATCACGCCGTTAGCCTTGCATTCCACACGGTGTCGCCCAGCGCGATACACTCGTGTGGAAATTGGGCGAAAAACCAAATTTTTTTCTGCCACGTACGATTCTCCCGCTGCCAAGTGTATTTGTTTCCACAAAAAAACCTTAGGTGAAAGCGTTCCGTTCGCTTTTTGGTAATGAATTACCAGATCAAGTCGCAGTATTTGTTCAACTTTCGCCAATGAGGAAAATGAAATGGTAAGACGCAAATTTCCCGGAAAGACGATCCTGCGCTCTGCGAGCGACATGCGCACATCGCACAACTCTGGCTTGCTCATTTCGTATAGTGAAAGGGCTTTGGCGTGACCTTGCTTGAGAAGATTCCGCAACGCATGTCGCAATAGTTTTTTTCTCGCAGGACTGGCACCAGGATTCCATTGATGCGCGAGATCCATGACGAAATCCGGATGATCTTTGGCAAAATCGTTCAAATGATTCGCCACACTTCGACGAACGTATTCGGACGGATCGTCACGAAGCTTTTGTAGAATCGGCAATGTCAAGGTCGGATCATTGATAAACGCTTGGAGTTGTAAGCCCCATGGCAACCGAGGACGGGTGCCTTCACTCGCCAGCCTGCGAACGTGTTCATTCGGATCTTCGGTCCATGAATGAATGACTGATAAAACTTGTAGCGGATCCTTCTTGATGAGGTGCCGAATTCCAAACTCTGAGGAGAAACGCATCGTCAATTCGCGCAGCAATTCAAGAGCCTCGGGCAAATGGTCGCCACCGCGCAGACCAGCATACTCGGCAAATGGCATAATCAGCCAACCTTGGATGCCCAGTTCATCGGTTTCTGCCCTCACCGGCGCCCCCTCACAACAGGGATGCAAAGAACGCTTGATTGCCTCGCTTGCCTGCAAGAAGTCCTGTGGTAAATGATCGCAGAGAGCCTGGTAGATTTGCTGAGATCGCTGTTTCAACTCCAGATTTTCCAGTTGATGACTCGCCTGCTGCACAAAATCGCTTTCGCGAAAATGTACCACATGCCTCGACAAGATCTCGGCCACTAGGGAAATTCCCCGCCGATGAAATACATTTTTAAATGGCTCCATATCGCAAAAGTTCTTCGTTGCACCTAAGAATAGCAAGAAATCTCAACTTAGCAGGCATTTTCCTTGCCATCCTCGTTATTTCGATGCATAGCCGCCCGCCGCCATCGCAGTGATTCGGCATTTATCATTCGTACACACCTTCCCGTCATGTCTATTAAAATTCGCAACCTCGCCATCATCGCACACGTTGACCACGGCAAAACTACCCTCGTGGATCAGCTCCTCCAAGCAGGTGGCACTTATCGCGAAAACCAAGCTGTAACCGAACGCGCCATGGACTCCATGGATCTTGAGAAAGAAAAGGGGATTACCATTAAAGCAAAAAATACCAGCGTTCACTGGAAAGATTTCACCGTCAATATTGTCGATACCCCAGGCCACGCCGACTTCGGAGCTGAAGTGGAGCGCGTCATGAAAATGGTCGATGGTGTCATTCTTGTCGTCGATGCAGCAGGCGGCCCGCAAGCGCAAACGCGTTTCGTCTTGCGCAAAGCTCTGCAAGAAGGCCTCAAACCAATTGTTGTTGTCAATAAAGTGGATCGCCCACTCGCAGACCCACTCAAAGTGCGCGACCAAGTTCTCGAACTCTTCCTCGACCTCGATGCCAGCGAAGATCAATTCAACGCTCCTTTCCTCTATGGTTCTGCACGCGATGGCTATTTCATGACTCATCCCGAGGACGAGCGTAAGGATTGCTCGCCGCTTCTTGATAAAATCATCGAATACATTCCCGAGCCAACTGCCGACCCGAATTCCCCGTTTTCCATGCTCGTTTCCAATATCGAATGGGATGACTATGTTGGTCGCGTTGCGGTAGGAAAAGTCCTCGGCGGCTCAGTGAAAAAAGGCGACAACATCTGGCTCGTGCGCAAAGACGGCAGCAAAGTGGCCTCCAAGGTGATGAAAACCTTCTCCTACTCCGGTTTGTCCACCCATGACTCTGAGGGCGGCACCGCAGGTGGTATCGTCGGCGTCGCCGCTGGCATCGAAAACGTGGACATCGGCGAGACCCTCAACGGCGCCGCAGACATGCCCGGCCTGCCCTTCGTGGAAATCGATCCACCTACCGTGCAGATGCAGTTTTCCATCAATGATGGCCCACTCGCTGGCCGCGAAGGTAAGCACGTCACCTCTCGCGCCATCCGCGATCGCCTGATGCGCGAGCTGAAAACCAACATCTCCATCCAGGTCGAAGACACAGACACTTCCGGCATCTTCCTCGTCTCCGCCCGTGGAGCCATGCAAATCGCCGTCATCGTCGAGACCATGCGCCGCGAGGGCTTCGAAGTCCTCGTCTCCCGCCCGATGGTCATCTTCCGCCGTGATGAAAGTGGCACTCTGCTCGAACCCTTCGAGACCATTTACATCGAGACCCCCGGCGAATACGCCCAAGGCATCCTCAAGTCCCTCGTCAATCGCAAAGGCATCATGGAAAACATGGACACTGAGGCTAGCGGTCGCGCCTTGATCCAAGCCGTTATTCCCACCCGCGGCATCATCGGTATGGAGACAGAAATCGTCAACCTCACCTCCGGTCACGGCATCATGTCTCACCTGTTTAAAGAATACGCACCACACGCTGGAGAGATCCAGAACCGCAGCACTGGTACCTTGGTTTCCATGGACAATGGTGTCGCCACCAACTACTCCCTCACCGCGCTGGAAGACCGCGGCACCCTCTTCGTCGGCCCTGGAGATGCCATTTACACCGGAATGCTGGTCGGTGAAAACCCCCGCCTCGGCGACCTGCCCGTCAACCCGGTAAAAGAGAAGCACCTCGATAACATGCGCTCCTCCGGCAAGGACAAAACCTCCAAGCTCTCCCCTCCCCTGCGTTTCTCCCTAGAGCGTGCGATTGAATACATCGATAGCGATGAACTCGTGGAAGCCACCCCGCAGAACATCCGCCTGCGCAAGCGCATCCTCGATCCCAACGAGCGCCGCCGCATGGAAAAAGGCCAAGCGGCACGCGGGAAATAATCCTCAGCCAACCTTCCAAATCCATAGTAGGCTGCACCCGAGAAAGAGGCAGGTGGTGAAAACCAAAGCAATGTGCGCTCCGATGATACGAGTAATCCTTTCGCCATTATCTAAGTTCTCGTGATCAGAGGTAAAGTTTTTGGGAATACTTTTACCTAATTGATTTGCCACATTCAAGTCGCCCCTGGCCAACGCAGCATCGAATTCCTTTTGTTGCGCCGAGTTTGCGGAGCGTATAAGTTCTTCGTGGAGAATTGCTTCGTAGGCCCATCTGGAAGGAACCAGCATCATGAGTCCTTGTACCGCCTTCGAGGAGTCGTCACGATTAACCATCAATCCTCCAAGAAGTATGAAAGGAATGAGGGCAAGTGGTGTCAGCACTATGGCGGAGACATCAGTTTTTGCCATAGTGCTAATCAAGAGACCCAATGAAACGCCCACGATTGAACTGACCCAACATACTATTGCGGCGATGGCAAACGATATGTGAAGCTGGTCGAGCATCATCAGGGTGATTCCCACCAAAGCTATCACTTGTATCAAAGTCACAGATATGTTTACGACGAATTTTGACAGCAACATCATGGGTATCCTAGCGCCGCTTCTTCTTTCCCGTTTGAAAAGCATCCGCTCAGATACGATTTCCCTTGCGGTATTGTTGGTGCCAAACCAGATCGAGACGAAAACTAGGAGGAAAAGAGCCGTATTGGGAGAGGCAGCCGTGAGAACGATCCCAAGCAGAAATCCGATGACCGGCCCCTGCAGTAACTGCACTAGCAGTGCCTGCCAATCCCTAAGCCTACAGGTCGCGTATCGATGGCTAAACTGCATTGCCTGACTGAGCCAAGATGAGGGCTTGCGTCCTGGTGGTAGGGCTTCGTCCTTCTGGTTCAGATCGTTGATCAACTCGCTACGCCTGGTGACAAGGGTCTCGAAATCATTGGAGCGGGCGTATGCTGACGAGAGTTGATCGGATGGGAATTCCTCCAGAGCTTCCATGATGTCGTCAGGGGATGAAACAGGTATGGCGGCTAGCCTAGAGAAATATTGCAGCGATCCCGGGGTGGCGGAGCCGAAGTATGCGAGGTGTCCAGAACGCAGAAATACCACACGATCAAACAACTGGTAGATACTCAAAGCCGGTTGATGGATTGTGACAATGACGGCTACGCACATTTCGGAAGCGAGCTTCCGCAGTGCTTCAACTACAATCCGCGTGTCGCGACTGGAGAGACCTGATGTTGGTTCATCAAGGAAGAGGATTAATGGATCGGTCACTAGTTCCATTGCCAAATTGACCCTCTTCCGTTGCCCTCCCGAAAGGGTCTTGTTGCTGGGTGAGCCGATGATGGTCTTTTGAATTGCCTCGTTCAGGCCAAGGGATTCGCAGACAGATTTGATTTTCTGGACGATTTGTGCAGTGGCGACTCGGTCGGGAACGCGATACCTCGTGGAGTGCAACAGGCATTCCCTTACGGTGAGCTTGTCGTAAAGCAGGTCGTCCTGAGGAACATAACCAATGTGCGAGGAAAGCGCGTCGTCACCCGTCCGGATGGGCTTGTTGTCATATAGAACCGAGCCTCCCGTAATCGGGTTCACTCCCGCAAGGACGTTGAGGAGTGTGGTCTTTCCGCTGCCCGAAGGTCCCATGAGAGCAACAAGCTCCCCTGGCAGGACGCTGAAAGACACATTGGAAAGAAGATCCAGAGGCTTTCCCGTGCTCCGATTCCTTACTGAATAGGTTACTCTCCTACTTTCTAGTGAGAAGCCACTGCGATTCCTTGCCAAAAGGAGGTCTGATCCGTCAAAAGTAACCCAGATGCTTTCCGCTCCCATCGAGATTTCATCCCCGACTTCAAGATCCGATTCGGGTGCCAAGGGACTGCCGTTGAGAAGTGCTTCGCCGACAAGGTCTGTTGCTTTCCATCGGCTCTTGTATGTGAGCGACAGATGCCGGGGGGCGACGCCAAGGATCGGCAGGACGAAATCGGATTTCGGGGAGCTTCCCACAAATACCTGGCCTCCTGAGAAACGGGAAACATTTCCTAATGTGATCGAATGCCTCTCCCGCCCCTTCGATGAGCGCCATGCGTGGAAATGTTTGAGAAGTATGCTGCCTGGTACGGGGCTGTCCTCCGAGAAATAAACCAGATCCATGATCCCCAGAGGCGCACTGCTCACTGTGGCATTAGGCGAATTGATCGCCGTTCCGTTGGCACTTCCTAGATCGGTGATCATCACCGTTCCCCGATCATTGACGTGAAGGGAGGAGTGTTTTCGCGAAACGAAATGATTGTTGATAAGTAGATCGCAGGACGGGTCTCTCCCGATGACATAGTTTTCGTTGTCTCGCATGACTAGAGGGATTGGGGTGTGGATACGTCAGCCCTTGTGACCAGTATCGCCGTCGTATTGTCGGCATTCGGCGAGGCGCGCCTTACGGCCTCGGCAACCGCGTATCGGATGTTTCCACGACGGGAACTTATCAGATCCGTAATCTCAGATGCAGAGGTGTTTTCCCAAAAACCGTCGGTGGCGAGCAGGAACCCGACCGAATCAGTAAGTGTGAACTCCCTGATTTCAAAGCCTTTGAACAGTGACGAACCCAAAGAGCGTGTAAGACGATTCCGATCTGGGTGAGCGGAAAGCTCGCTTGGAAGGATATCGCCGCGCTCAACGAGCATTTGCGCGACTGTATCGTCCCTGCTTGTTTGCAACTGATTGGAACCATCAAGGCAATGGATCCGTGTGTCGCCGATCGTGGCAAACGTCGCTGCGGTTCCATGCAGCCGAAGTATCGCGAGCGTGCATGCAGCTTTGGCGAACAATTGCTGCTCCCTGACGGTTTTCACCGCATCGTTCGCCGCCTGTCCGAGGTCGCTCCAAATATCCCCGTGCTCGATGCTATCGGTCAGAAGCTGGGCGATTGCGGCGATTGCTGAGACGGATGCCTCGCGCCCACCGGAATGCCCGCCAAGACCGTCCGATAAAACGAAAAAATCCCCAAGTGCGTTATGGAAAACAGCATGGGCATCCTGCTGCTCTTCGCGGTCGCCAAGCAGCGATGCTATTTCACACTTCCATTCGGTCACTCTGTCGATCATCGTCACGATTTTGCAATGAACCGTCCGTCCCCAGTGCTCTGCCTGGGACTCTGGACGGATGTTGGTTGATTTTTGAAACTCAAAGGGACTCTAATCTTCTGAGCTGCTGGTTCAGATTGGCGATTTGCTGATCTGCGGACTTTTTCTCTTCTGGGCTTGAAGCGTTTCTGGATCGTTCCGTAGCTGCTGCGATTTGCTTTCTCAGGCTGGCTTTGCGGTTTTCAAGAGAACGGCTTTCCGCTTTCAGTTCCTGACCCCTGCCGCTTGAAATATCGAGTTCGCCACGTAGGTCGTCCTGACGTTGTTGGGCTTTTGCCTTGCTCCAGCCTAAGTATCCCCCTTCGTTGGGATCTCCGGTGGTAGCGCACGAGGATAGTGCAAACAAGAACGCAGCAGATAATAATGTTAGATATGAGAATTTCATGTCTTCTACGTTAGATGTGCCGTTTCAAACTTTTGGGGTAGCGGTAATTTTTTCTAGTTCTGACTGGTTGCGCTGCAGCTTGGAGATGTGCGCTTTCAAGTCTTTCTCCTTGGCCTGCATCCTAGATTTTCCGTCAGAATTTGCAGGATCCGCGATGTAATTTTGAGTGGCACTCAACTGGCTGTTTGCCTGACTGAGAGCAGATTTCGACTGGCTCTTTGCCGTGGAGAGTTTCTTCATATCCCCTGATTTCCGCAGTTCGAGAATCTCACTGCTGAGTCTGGAGTTGTAGCTGGAGAGGGCGGTGTTGAATTTCTCAGATTTTGCGATATCGGCCTTGAGCTGTGCTTCGGTAGCCTTTGCTACACGTTTATCAGCTATGGTTTTTTCTCCTTCATTTTGTCCCAGTGTATTTCCAAGCAAGCCACCTGCCAACCCACCGAGGACGGCGTTCCGGTTCCGCTCGCTGCTGGATTGCCCGTGCGAGAGGAGGTATGCAGTACCTGCCCCTACAAGTGCGCCTCCGACTCCGTAGGTCAGCCGTGCCTCTTTCATCGTGCGGAGCTCGTCAGGTGTATCCGCCGTGAACGAGCTCGTTGCGCAAGAAGAGATAAAAAGCGACACCGTCAAGGATGCGGTGAGCAAATTCAATTTGATGTGTTTCATTTTTTTGGTTGATTTCATATCGTTGTTTATTGTTGTTGTTCTTATTTACTGTTTTGGAGAGTTTTTCAATTTGGTTTCCCACACCCGCTCCTTTATGAGGGTTGTGTTGAGTTTGATACTGGTGCTAGTCTGCATTTCAAAATCGCGAAAAACATGGAGAAGAGATCGTTGAAGATCTGTGTCGATTTTTTCGACAGCTTTCGCGACAATTAGTTCCTTGTCGCGGATTTCGAAACCTTGCCTGCGGGTGACCTCCGGCCAATTACTCAGACTTTCAAGCGAACTGATTGAATCCCTAGCGAAGGTTTCGATCTCCTTGTCTCTTGCCGCAATCGAGGCCTTCACCGCTTCTAGTGTCCGCGCATCCCAGCTATCCCTGTCAATCCCCTTGTTGTAGCCATCGAGGCTGTCCGCCGAAGAATTTCTTTTTACCTGGGATACAGCTATATCGAGAAGCAAGCGATCAGCCTGACGGTAAAGATCCGCAGCACCAAGAGCTGTGAATTGAGTCTCAGACTCTGGTTTTGATTCATTGGTAGTATTGGGTCTTGGCTTATCGCTGTCGGCATCAGGAGCCGGAGTGACTGCGGGTGGCGCCTTACCCACCGATGCCGGCTCTTTTCGGCTGCCGGAACCGGGATCAGGCAAGGGAGAAATCAGTGCGAGGGGTTTAGCCGGCTCTTTTTTTTCTGTAGCCAGCATCCAAATCCCGCCAATGATCGTTATGCATGCGAGTATTGCAAGTAACACTAAGAACGGAGACAAAAGCTTCTTGGTTCTTGGTATGGGTTGCGCTTCCCGAATAGTGGTTGGTTCGGAAACCAAGTTGCCGACTGAAACATTTTTCCCTGATGGTATTCTTGTGTAGCCAGTTGGCAGATCCACTTCTAACCACAGCATCCCTCGCCATTCCTCGGCACTTTGGGGACGTTTGCCTTCGTGCGGATGCAATGCGGCATCCACTGCTTGCAAGAAAGTGCCGGGATATTCTGCGAATTCGATATCCCCGTATAAAGGCACGTATGGATCATTCCTTTCGCGTTCGGTGGCTTCCGGTGGGGCCTTACCTCGGAGGGTTTTGTGAATTACGCACGCGAGTGAGTATAAATCCGTCCACGGCCCAAGATTTCCTTTTTCTGAGTATTGCTCAAAAGGGGCATACCTCGGGGTCAAAATCGTCGTCAAATCTCTGGTCTTTGATCCAATAGCATGGCGTGCCGATCCGAAGTCGATAAGTATGGGAACTCCCTCGGGAGTGATGCGAATGTTGTCCGGCTTGATGTCTCTGTGAAGAAAGCCGCTGCGGTGCATGACGCGCAATGCGCCGAGGAGCGGATCAACGAGTTTGACAAGCGTTTCCACTGGCGCTGGAACGACACCTTTCAGGTATTCATTCAGATCATCGCCCTCCACATAGGACATTACGATGTAGGCTGTCTGGTTCAGCTCGAAGTGCTCGAAAACTCGAACCAAGTTGGGATGCTCAAAACGGGCGATGTTCCGAGCCTCGTCAAGAAACCGATGACGCGCCCATTCGAAGGATTCTTTTTCTGCTGGGGATTTGGCGGCGACAGAAAGATCAGGAAGCCGGATTGCGAGATCGGAAGGCATGAGTTCCTTGATCGCGACCTTCCTGTCGAGGTTCGTATCCACGGCAAGATACGTGATTGCAAACCCGCCAGAGCCAAGGACACGTTCCAACTTGTATTTTCCTATAACATGACCCTTGGGCAGAGCGAGATGGTATTTTTCCAGCATGGGAGAATTGGTGGGATTTCAGGAGTTTTCAATTTCAAAAAGGAGCTTGATATCTCCCAACTGTATCAGGTCGCCAGAGGAAAGGAGCATCCCGGTCTTTGGATTGACTTTCTGGTTATTGTGAAAAGTGCCGTTAGAAGAGCCAACATCAGTGATGTAAAGTCCTTGGGGCGATGTGCTAATCCTAGCGTGCTCGCGGGAAATACTGGAATGTTTTATCTGGTAATCAGCAGAGGATGATCGACCCAAGATAAAGCCGCGTTTCGCCCCACTCTCGGGGATCTCAATTCTAACTTGCAGAGGGCTGTCCTTTGCCGATGTTAAGTGGAATCTTGTTCTTACCTGCATCGGGACCTGATGTCTTGATCGCAGAGGCACGATTTCCGCCGATGGCTGGCTTCTGCCAAATGGCAGGCGGTCGTTATCCGTACCCGCATGCATAGCTACCCGCTGGTTTTCCGAGGCAACGGAGGCGGACGAAGGGGCAGGTGTCGAATTAACGGGTGTCCCGCCTCCTCTTCGGTTAAGTATGACAAACAAACCCAACGCAAGGATTGCTACACATCCTCCAACAACGAGCAGAAACCTTCCGTTCATGAGATATTTCATGATCACGTTTTCCTCAGCAGGTTTCTCAACGGCTTCTTGGTTCGCTGCTGGTAAGATCAGCTCCGAGGGCGCGATAGTTGGTGGGCTAGCTGCTTGCTCGGATGAATGATCGGAAGACTTGACGTGCTCAATGCCAAGCCTGTCCAGAAATGACTCAAGTTCGTTGTATAGGGATGACTGCCTTAGGATGTTTCCGACCAATACTCCATCCTCCGACTTGCCCTCGCCACGTCCCTGCGTGTTCACTCCAACGAACCTGCCGTCGAGCGTGAACAGAGGGCCGCCGCTATTGCCGCCTGTGATCGGAGCATTATGGGTGATTACCCAGGCAGTGTCGCCTCGGCTGCCCCATTTCCTCTCTCTTACCGATTCGATGCTGCCAGTCTTCACAGAAGCACTTACGTAGCCATTGTAAGCTGGGTCTGCGGGAAAATCCCTAAATCCTGATTTTTTCAGAGCCTGGAAGAAAAGTGACCGCTCGTCGTTATCATCCGCTTGGCCTGGAAATCCGACTGCGAAGACCTGCTCAGCCTTTTGTGGATGTTTGTTTGCGAAAACAACAGGTGTACCTATGATACCCTGTGCGTTCAGGACTGCCAGATCCAGCGATGAATCGACTGCATGGATTCGCGCCTTCCACACTTTGATCGTTTCCCCGATCTTTTGAATGATAAAAACGTCCTTTGCGGACTCAATGACATGGTTATTTGTGACCACATAGCCATCGTTGTTGATAAGGAAACCTGACCCCGAGCTGACGCTCTTTTCATCGATCGAAAGTATCCTGTAGGTAGTTTTTTCAGCGGCGGTGGCATCGAATTGTTGGGCAAGGGCGGGGAAAGCCGCCAAACCCATTGCAAGACAGAGCAAAGCCCTTAGCTGCAAACCTATCGATTGGAAACGTTGCATTTCAGAACGGCGAGTGTGGTGTTATCCTGGTTATTTTTCCCTCTTTCCCGAACGGCTTCGATCAGCTCCTTGGTTAAATTCTCCATTGAATGTTCGTTGGCCTGGCAAATTGCTGCCATCTCGTGGGCATTGAGGGTGAGGATGCCGTCGGTTGCAGCGATGATGATATCGCCGTCCTCAAGAGGCCTCGGGATCGAAGGTGCGTCCACTAGCTCTGGTTCTGACCCGGTGAGCGCTGAGAGCAGGACATTTTTGGTCTTATCCTCGTTAAATTCCTTTTCAGAAATCTCCCCCCTTAACAATTGCGCGGAGAGTTTGCTTCTCATGGAATGATCCTTGTTGATGCGATAGATGCGGCTTGCACGATAGATCCAGAGAGGTGAGTCTCCCGCGCTGACAAACCAAAGGCGGTTCTCGTGTTGATATCCTGCTACAATCGTGCAACCGGAAACCTCGTCCCCCGCTTCGGGTCTGTTGAGTTCGGCGACGGCCTCATTGGCGTGGTGCAGAGCGGCAAGGAGCATATCCATAGGCTCAAAAGGTATAGGCGAGGAAGAGCAGCTTCGTGCAAAGGCAGTGACCGCAGCCTTGCTGGCCAAATCGCCAGTACGGTGCCCACCCATGCCATCACAAACAACGAATACGATGCCGTTGTTGGGGAGCGGGTAGAAGACATAGGCATCCTCCTGCTGCTCGCGCATGCCGCGCCAACATCTTCCAGAAAACCTGTCTGTAACGGCATCAGGCATCTTCCCAGTCGAAATCGCTGTTGCAAAATGGGATGAAGACAAGTGTCGTGGATCCAAGGGTAATACGTTCGTTCCCCCGCAGCTGGACGGGTTGTAAAACCGGGTCACCCTGCAAGTATGCGAGACCGCTGCCATGTCCCTGCTGGATGAAAAACTTTCTGTTCTTTTGATCATAAACTACCGAAACGTGTTTCTCGCGCGAGATGCCCGCATCTCCATATGGCAGTGACACACGCTGACCTTGATCGCGACCGATATGGTTGACACCATATCCTAGGTTAAATGAATTGCCTTTGCCAGGCCCTTCTATGATCACAACCCAGCCGACCACCGGCGAGAACGCGTTTCCATCTCCAGTTACAGGGTGTTCACCTGCTGCCGCACCAGACCTAGCCCTGAACAAGACGGTCTTTTGATCAGCTGCAACCTCTTTCGCTGCTGAGTCAGGCTGCGCACCGACATTTGAGCCATCGCCGCTGAATATCCTCGTAGGAGCACTGGTTGCGAAATCCGCAGACACAGATGCGGATGAACGCATGATCCTAGTTTTTTCATCGTCGGTTTCATTCCTAGCATCTTGTGAATGAGAAACTCGGCGTCCGATAATACGCGTCTTGTCATCGTCTTCGCTCATAATGTATTTTGGTTTATAAATTCTTTGGTTCGGTGTGTTATGGTTTGTTGATAAATCGCAAATGTACTTCGCCGAATTCGATCAAATCCCCGTTGCGGATTTCACCGGAATCAATCCGGTTTCCATTCAGAAAAACTCCATTGCCAGATGAAAGATCCTGAACCAGAAATCTATCGTCACTTGTTCGGATCAGCTCCGCGTGGTGCTTGGAAACGGAATCATTCGCCAAGCGGATGTCATTATCTACCCCTCTTCCCACCCTCACTGCGGAACTCAAAATCAAATAGGTCGTGTCGGGATTCTGCACGTCCTCAAGGAATGCACCGGTTTGCCTCCGTTGCGCGGGGACAAGAGGCGCAGCGGGCTTCACCGCTTCGTTAGAATATTCAACATCTGCAGATTTCCGCTTTCTGATGATCAGATACGCATAAACCGCGATAAGAATCAAGACAAGCACGATGACGGCAGCAAGGACGCGGAAAGCCTGGCTACGCTCCATGCCGAAAATTTTGGGTGCCACAGCCTTATTGTTACCATTTTCCACCTTCTCCTTTTCTTCAATCACATCAGCAGGGGGCTGAATCTTGGCTCCTTCTTTGGCTCCTCCGTCACCCTCTGGAGACTTAGCATTCTTAATATCATTTTCGCCAGGTGCTACAGCCTCTGTAACAATGTTGTTTGCGATAAGTTCGGCGGAAAAATCACGGTCAAGTGCCTTGATACTAACTGTTGCTCCCACTATGTAAGCACTCTTTGGAACGCTCACCCATCCGCCACTATCAAGGTGTTTCAACAGGCGTCCTTGGACATCCGTACCGATCCGATACGCAGGGCTCTTTAAATGAATGAAGGGTGCAAGTGTTTTATTGGAAAGCCCTGCTAGTGCCAGCGCTTGCTTCTCAAATTCCGGAAGTCGTTCAAGGGCAATGGTAATAATTGCAACATCTTTGGCCTTCGCATGGCCAAGGACATCTTCGATAGTATAAGCCACATCGCCGCCATCTTCGGCGATCCCGTCACTAAGAACCACGATGGCGGAGCGTCCAGTTCCCACCTCGGGAAGTTCCTTAATCGCTCCGACAATCGAACGATAAATATATGTCTTGCTCTGGTTGGGGAAGTTTTCCTTTTTCCCGAGCGCCTCGGATATCTCAGAGACTCCGGTTCCGACTTTGCATATCATTTGGAGGTTTTCCCCAAGGATTCCAAGGCCGAACCTGTGGTGTGGCTGAGCCTGCCGCACCAGCTGCCCGATAATCTCACGTGATGCCTGAATGTCGGCCTCTCTGCGCCGAGAATCGCTGGTGTCGATAAGGAAAATTATATTAGTCAGGCTGTCACCCGATTCGATGATCTGTCGCCTTGCAATGAAATCTCCGGAAATTCTTGCCCCTTTTTTGTCTGCGATAAGAGCACTGCTTATTTCCGTATCACGCGGCAGCCTTAAATCCCACTTCAAATCTTTCGCACCGGAATCGCCATTGAGTTCTCTAACAACTGCGATCCCAGATTGTTCGCTTGAGGTGTCTATAGATTTCTTTTCGGTGGTTTGCGCATTTGCGTAAACCATGAAGCCGCCTGCCAAAAGACTGAGGAATCGGGCAAATTGTATAGTGGGTAGAACTGACATTGAACTAGTAGTGGTTTAAGAGGATTGATCCGACTTGGTATTAGCCTATAGGGTTAGTGATTTGAAGAGAAATCTGGATCGAATGCAATGTTGTCCCGACGATGCGATTCATAGATTGAGCGGGCGGGTGAAGGGGAGGGCGATGTCTTCCAACTGTTCGCTGTTGAAATAACCACGGCTGGAGGAGGGTTTTTCAGGTGGGGTGTTGTTGGGAGGGATGTTTTCTGACATAATGGTTTTAACGCGTGCCATTTTCTTTATCTGATCGGCGGCGGTTGGGCAAGGGGATTTTGGAGATGTGACGAAATTGCCACTTTCGGGCGGCTGAGCCTGGAAAATGGCAGTTGTTAGTCGATTTTTTGCGAAAATTGGCAAAAACAATGAAAGTTAAGGCTCCGACAATGAAGGCGAAGTTGAAAACAATGAAAGTTTTGCGAAGTACAATGAAAATGGATTTTCCTACAATGAAAGATGACGATTCTACAATGAAGGCGAGGGTTTCTGCAATAAAAGCGATCTGAAGTACAATGAAAGTGATGCCACGTACAATGAAAGTTGGCGTTCCGACAATGAAAGTGAGGGTTGCGACAATGAAAATTTAGGCTCCGACAATGAAAGTGATTCTCGGTACAATGAAGGCGAAACGCGGTGCAAAGCAGATTTTATCTGCGGCGTTGAAAAACTTCGTCGGTTCAGGGCGCGGAATGGTGTTTGCAATGGGGGGGACGAGTTGGCTCGCTCAGGCGACTCACAGGATCACTCATCAGTCTCCCATCAGGGGGCAGAGCGTGACATTTTATCTGTTTGACACGGCCAAACATTTGCGTAGGTTGGGGACTGTGAAACCCATCGTATTACTCCTGTGTCTCATGCCATGCAGCATCATGGCGCAACTCAAATCTACGGTCAATCTCAAGCAGGCGGCCTTGAAGATCGACCAGTCCGTGGCCAGTTTCTACAGACAAAAGAAACTGCCTGTCCCGCAAACCACGGACGACGCAACCTACCTTCGACGGGCATTTTTCGTCACTGTAGGGCGCATCCCAACCCTAGAAGAAGCGCGCACTTTCCTCGAAATCAACGAAGCAACGAAGCGCGAAGATCTCGTCACCTATCTGATCAACGCCAAGGGCTATAGCAGCCACATGAGCAACTGGGCCTTTGATCTACTTCGACTCTCCGACGGCAAAGAAGGCACCTCCGCTACGAATGAGCCCTACCGTCACTGGGTACGAAGCGCCATGCAGAACAACATGCCATGGAATGAATTCGTCAACGCACTCCTGAATTCTTCGGGAGACGGATGGAATCCTCAAACCGCTGCCGTGGGATATTACACCCGCGATCGAGGTATGCCGCTCGACAACATCGCCAATTCCATGCGCATCTTCCTCGGCTCACGAATGGAGTGCGCCCAATGTCACGACGATCCCATGGGCGACATGGAGCGCAGAGATTTTTACAAACTCGCTGCCTTCACGGAAGGACAAGGCACCCTCAATCAAAAGTATATGCAGCC
>JAIYDP010000408.1 GCA_027487435.1 Verrucomicrobiaceae bacterium
AGCGTCAATCAGTGTCAATCAGCGTCAATCAGCGTCAGTCAGCGTCAATCAGTGTCAATCAGTGTCAATCAGCGTCAATCAGTGTCAATCAGTGTCAATCAGTGTCAATCAGTGTCAATCAGTGTCAATCAGCGTCAATCAGCGTCAATCAGCGTCAATCAGCGTCAATCAGCGTCAATCAATGTCAATCAGCGTCAATCAGCGTCAATCAGCGTCAATCAGCGTCAATCAGCGTCAATCATCTAACCGCATGGCGCACATGGCTGAGTCCGTGTTGGTCCCAGCGTTCCACAGCATGTCCCAGCTGAAGCGCGCGCGCCAGCTCACGTCAGCGTCAGCCCTCCCGTTTCTCAAAACCCTTGCCCTCCATCCCTCCGCCTCGCTGCCCCTCTCCCACAGCTCCTTGTTCCAGCTCATGGCCTCCAGCCAACCCGACGCAGCGCTCTGTCTTGACGCCTGCTGCGACATCTTCCTGGATGCCGACTTCTCGTTTGAGTGTCGTGCTTTGGCTTACTCCGTCCTTGGCAGCGCCGTCCTCCACTGCCACCGCCTCGGCGCTGTGAAGTCCCTCCTCTTCAAGTCCGCCCCGTCCGTCCTCCGCGCCTCCATGGCCGTCCTCGCAGACATTTCGTCGGGGGGGCAGCACTTCTCGGCTGTTGCGGCCGGATGTAGCGGCGAGTCCGGTCCGGACGTTTCGACAGACGGCCTCGGCGCGGCGGCTGCGCTCGTGCGGGTGGCGCTCTCATCGCAGGAGCGCCGACCGCTTTGCTTGCGCCTTGCGACGTCGCTGCTGAAAGTACTCACCCCGCCGCAGAACGTTCTCGAGTCTTTAGGAACCGGCTGTGCCCTCATTAGATCAATGCTCCCCCTCATGGCAGACCCGACGGATCCAGAGGGTGGCGCGGCGCTGACGCTTTTTCTGCGGCTCGCCTCAGAGAGCAAGCGGAACTCGTCGCTCTTTGCCTCCCTCCTCGCCGACGACGGCGTCGCCACCTACGTCGGGGCGCTGTCAAGCGCATTTTCTGACTTAAGCGTCGAAGTGCAGGTCAACGTGCTGTCATTTCTTGCCAACGTCACGAGCTGGGATGACTTGGCTTATCTCCCCGTCGACGCGATGGTCCCCACCTCGTCGACGCTCTACAGCCTCCTTTGCGCGCCGATGACTAGCGACGCCGTGACGGCTCTGGACGGCGCAGTTCGCGCGCTGCTGATGCGGTTGGTTGTGAATGACTTGTGGCACGCGCCGCTTGGACACGATCGGCAAGTCGGCCGTTTCAAGGCTGGCGAGGTGATGGCGGCTTTTCGACGTGACGCTGCGCTTTGCGACGGGAGGGCGTTTGGGCTGCCGGACGTTGCGATGGGGTGGATCGGCGCGGCGATTGCGGATGGTCGGCTGACTGCAGACGTGAGCCACTCGCAAGCGAACGAGGACACGGCGACGGTGGCGGCGGCGCTGATGGAGCGCGCGGTGTGCGGCGACGAGGGGGTGGCGGTGGAGCATTTGGGGACGCTGCTGTCCCTCCCCATGCAAGCTTTTTGGGCGCGGGAGTATCGCCTGCGCTGGGGGCGGCAGCTCCCTTCGTTTCTCCAGCGCTTGGACGGGCTGGCCGCCACAAGACCGGATCTGAAGTGTCTGCGCGCCGCAGCTGTTGTGGCGCTGTGCGCTGTCGAACCCTGCCGCGTGGACGCGTCTGCCGCTGTGGACCTCCTTGCGGACCTCACCCTCACCCGCGACGGATGGTGCGTCCTCGCGCTGCGCCTGCTGAAGTACACTCGCGTGTTGCTCTCTGACACCACCTCAAACGCCGTTCAAGTGCGGCTGGTAGCGCGGGGGCTCTTTGACAAGCTGAGCGACGGCTGGGCAAGCGCGCAAGGCGCCGCATTCGACGTTTCTCGCGCAGTCGCCACAGCGGCGCTGATGGCGTCCGAAACGACGCTGAGCGCGCCTGTTTTTGAAGCGCTTGGGAGGGTGTGCGACGTGTGCGAGTCAACGGACGCCATGACAAGGGCCGTCGGACTTCACGGCGTCATTTCTATTTTTTCCGACTCCTTTCGCAACAGAAACTTCGAGTGGCAGCATTACAACGCCCGAGTGTTCGAACGCGCGCTGCGGGTGGTGGCGGAGGGGTGGACCCCTGCGGTCGACCACGGCCTTAGTTTTTTTACGGCGTTCGCCGCTCCGGCAGTGACGTACAAAGGGCGGGCCGCGCCGTATTTGATTCAAATATTTGAAAAGGGCTTAAGAGGCAAGTCCATCGCGTCGTTGACGCGGCTGCTAACAGGTTTCGAGTTTTGGAGCAACGCTTGCTTTTATCTCAAGTACGGCGGAGTTATTGACGAGCTTGTTAAGTTGGCGATGGACAGTGCGGCGCCGACACATTTCACGTCGTCGGTACTGTCGACGCTCGTTGCGATGGTGGGGAGGGGGTACGTGCCTCTTGACGGGGGGCTGGTGAATTTGTTTGGTGCGTTTGTGGTCAAGATTGTGTGCGACAACTCAAGCGACAGATTGAACGTGCGCCTGCTGGCCAAGTCGTTGTCGGAAATAGGGGGGGGGTCTGTCCGAGCGGCGCTGGGGTTCGGTCATGGGGTGTTTGCTGCGCTGCTAAAAGTTGGACACCAGTTGTTAATGCAGGAAGGAGGCCACGGGCTGATGGCTGCGTCAGACGTTTTGCTCGCAGCCGCCGCCTGTCATCCCGCGTCAAAAAGTGACGCTCCGGCGGTTGTTGAAGTGCTGCTGCAGCTGCTGCAGCCGCAAGTTGCCGTCTCCTGGGCGAAGGTGATCGCGTCGTTGCGGTCATGCCCCGGCGTGGAGGATGCGCTGAGCGACGTCGGCGTGGTTGGACGCGCCGCTGAGGCGCTGGAGCGGAGCGGGGGCTCAGCGGCGCTTGGGTTTTTGTTTCGGACGTTTGCGGGTCTCTATCCGCTCAACGACGCAAATTCGAGCGCTCTACGACGAGTCGGCGCGCTGGTGCGGTCGTCGCTGCTGTCACCGGACTCAGTTGTTTGCGAGGCAGCGCTGGAGTTCGTGCGGCCACTGGCCACTTCGCGCACGGGGTTGGAGTCGCTGCGTAAGTGCTTTGACGTCAGCGCGGGTGACGTGGTCGGGGCGCTGCGCAAGTTGTTCGTCAGCGGCAACTTCAGGTCCGTCAGCGCCGCGCTTGGACTTGTCCCAAGCCTGAATGACGCCGAGCTGCGCAAGGCCCTTCTGTCGGACGCAAAGGTCGTCGAATCATGGACGGCTCTTGCCGCGTCGGGTCTCAGCACATCTCCAGTGCTCTTCCTCCAGGCTGTCAATGCGTTCAGTTCAGTCGCCGCGGCGCCAGAATTTGCTGCCTTCGCTCACATGGTGGGGTTTTCGAACTTGCGCGAAGCGATTGTGGCCGCTGTCAAAGCGAATTCAGTGCCCGCTTATTTGTTTGGGAGCTGCTTCAAGTTATTGACGGCGCTGGCAAAAGCGGGAAAAGGTGACGTCGGCGCTGTTGCGGAGCTCTACTTCACCCACCTGCCACACCTGCCGCAGGGAAGCGACCTCGCCAAAGTCACCGTTTTGGGCCACGCGTTGTCGGAGGAGTCCAGCGGCCTCGGCAGCGGCTGCTCCCTGTCGCAGGTTGTTGCCGCGTCGCGAGTTCTCATCGCCGACATGCCCGACGATCAGCCGATGCTGCGGCTGGCGGTGGCGAGCAGCTTAGCGAGTAGTTTCAGCGAGGGGGAGGCCTTCTGCCCTGATGATGTTGGTGTTATCATGCGGCTAGTGATGGGAGGGTTTTGGACGCTCGATGCGCTGCGAGTGGCTAGTCACGTCGACTCTATGCTGTCAATGCTACAGTCAAACCTGTTTGTTAAGTTCCTTGTTGGGTGCGGCCGGTTGTTGTCGTTTTTGACGTGCGGCAACAAGAAGAAGGTCGCCATTGCGAAGTCGCTTGTGACGACGCTGCTGACCAACTCTTTCAACTGCGCGGAACTCATTTGCGCGGCCAAGGACGCCAGCGGCAGGGGCCTCTTCGACGTCGTGCTGAAGGACTTGGGGGGGCCAAGGCCATCGACGGACATGTTTGAGGGGGTGAAGAGGCACTACCGCCTGATGGAACAGCTTGTGAGCCGTCCCGGCGTGCTGAAGCAGCTTGTGAAGGTGGTGGAGAAGCGTCCGGATGCGTGCATCGGACTTGTTAAGGATTTGATCAGTTACAAGACGCCTCGTGAGGGGCTGATCAAGGAAGGGCTGCTGCCTCATCTCGGCCGCATGTTGTCGGAGGGTGCGCATGCTGCAGAGGTCACAACTGCTGTCTTCGCGAGTTGCGTCGGCAGCCAAGCGCCTGATCGGAAGAAGCTGCTTGATGACGCCATCGCAAGCCTTGTCAAAGCGGCAAAGAACGACGTGAGCTTCCACGCGATCCTCGCGAACTTGGACATCTTCTCGACGGTGCTTGCGGGAGAGCCGGTCATCAGCGCAGTGCTTGAGTATGCCAGGAACAACCCGTCAAAGCAACACACCATTCTCTACCGAGTCGAGTGTTGGTGCAGAAACCCAGATGCGGCAGCCCTCCTCTCCTCCCGCACGTCGGACTTCGAGAGCTTCCTGCCGCAACTTGGGTCTGACACCGACAGCGGCCGTCTTCTGTTTCAAATCCTCTTCGCCATTGCGGGGAAGGACACGTCGGCTGCTGCTGCTGTCAAAGCGCAGCTTGACAAGTACGTCAGCGGCTTCATGACCGGCGCAGAGTTCGAGAGTCGGTTCTCCCTCCAACAGCTCAACATCGCCCTTCAAGTCGCAGTCCCGCCATGGCGCGTCGACAGCCTTCTCCTTGCGCCGCGGTTCTTGGGGCATCTTGTGGCTGCGCTGTCGTCTGATGCAGGAGATATGGTCATGACCCAAGGCCTTTCTTTCCTCAACAACGCCGGCCGCAGAAGCTTCAGCGCGGTGGAGGCCATCATGTCTGCGCGCGGGTGCGAAATGGCGATGACGGTGATGGCGAAAGTGTCAACTTCGTCAGTGAGTCGTGCGCTGGCGATTGTTCTTTTGAGTTTGTTATCCAGCCACGAGGGTGCGCTCATGAGAATGCGCGAGCTCAACGTTGTGACAGCTCTGACGCCATTCCTTGACGTCGGCTACGCGACAGCGCTTGCGGTGGAGGAGAGCTCGTTTGTGGCTGCGGTGACGATTGCTAACGTGAGTGGGTCGGAGGAGGACGCGGGGAAGGGCCTGGCGGTTGGTGACGCTGTGGCGGGGAAGGTGCTGCTCAAGTTGGGTGACACGGTGTCGAAGATGGAGGCGGGGGTAATTCTTTCGGCCGAGACGCCATTGCGAGCGCTCTGTCAGGCCGTTGGGGTGATGGCGACTTCCAGCGCGCTGTGCGGGAAGGTCGTGGCGTCGGACTGCGTGGAGCAGCTGGGGCTGATTTTGCAGCGCCCGTGGGAGTGGCCGCAGGCGCAGGTGATGGCGTGTCGGGCGCTTTGGAACTTGAGCTTCGACGCGTCCAACGGCGTGGAGGCGCGACTGAAGGCTTGCGGGGGGATGGAGGCGCTGAAGGACCTGAGCGAGAGGGAGGAGACGAAGAAGAACGCGACGGGGGTGTTGTGGCAGCTGCAGCCAAAAATGCTGCCGAAGATGGGGGGGGACAGCGCTGCAGGCCCGGCGAGTGCAGGGGGGGGGGGGGAAGGAAAGAAGCAGCTGATGGTGTCTTATTGCTGGGCACAGCAGGATGTGGTGGTGGAGGTGGTGAAGCGGCTGCGCGCCGCAGGTTTCGGCGTGTGGCTTGACGTCGATGACATGTCCGGGTCAACCGTCGAGGCGATGGCGGCTGCGGTGGAAGGTGCGGCTGCGGTGTTGATGTGCGTGTCGCCGGAGTACAAGGCGTCGGCTAACTGCCGCATGGAGGCGGAATACGCGCTACAGTGCAAAAAGACTATCGTCCCGCTGCTTGTTTGCGCCGGGTACCGCGCGGACGGCTGGCTGGGGCTTCTTGTTGGTGCGAAGTTGTGGTACGACGTAACGGACGAGAGCAAGGTGGGGGTGGTGGTGGAGTCGCTGAGTCGTGCCTTGCGCGGAGGGGTTGGGGAGAAGGGAATGGAGTCGGGCGATCGGGGGGGGGTGCGGAGCGACGGCGTTGACGCAGTGCCTGCGAACGGGGCGGCTGCAAAGGGCAGGAACAAAGGGGGGGTTGAAGCTGCCTCCGGAAGAGCGCAGAAGCCGAAATCCGGAGATGATGTGCCGCTGACGAAACGCGAAGCGAAGGAATGGAAAACTGAGGGGGGGTGTTGCAATGTGGAGTTGAGCATCAGTCCGGACATGGATGAGTTTTTGAAAACGAACGGACTGTCAGCGCTGCGAGATGTCTTTGAGAAGGAGGAGGTGGGGGGCTTGTGGCAGTTGGAGGCGCTGACGGAGGAGGACGTGGAGGCGCTGAGTGGGGGGGTGGTGGGGAGGCGCATTGCGCTGCGAAGGGCGGTGGAACTCGCGAGGGGTGACGCGGAGCGGCCGAGCGTGTGGAGGCTGCGGGAGGAAGTTGAGAGGGGGAGGGTGGAAGTTGAGAGAGAGAGGGTGGAGGTGGAGAGGGCGAGGGTGCGAAGGGAGTTGGAGCAGGCGCGCAAGGGGTCGGGCGTGTGCATGCTTTTGTGAGGGGGGGGGATGTTCTTGCAATCCCTTTTCAAATGAGCGACGCGTGCGCGGCGGCGAGGAGCCCCGTTCGTCCACTCCAACTGCACTTGTCGAGCTGGTCGGACAAGACCGACCATGGCGTCACGTCGCACTGCGGAAGTGGGCACGGTGCTACCGCTTCGAGTGTGTGGGGTCTCAGGCCCGGAGCATCTACATGTCATGTACATAAGCAGGGGCTTGGCCTGGAGTATGTCCACTAAACCCGTTGTACCTTGTGTCCCGTTTGGCATTTAGTCCCCTGACCGCTTGAGTAAGAGTAGCGCAGCCGCAGCCATGCAGCATGGCTGGGCCCTGTAGCTCAGTGTCCCCCCGTCAGCATGTCAGTGCGTCAGTAGCTCAGTGTCCCCCCGTCAGCATGTCAGTGCGTCAGTAGCTCAGTGCCCCCCCGTCAGCATGTCAGTGCGTCAGTAGCTCAGTGCCCCCCCGTCACTCCTGCGATCTTTCGACCCGCAGCCTTCTTGTACTTCTGACTGGCGTCTCATGCCCCTCGACGCAGCAGTTTATGGCTACCGGACACACAGGACATGAAGGAGGAACGAGGCGACCCGAGCGAGTGGATGATCCAACCCGTTCGTCCGGCTTTCCGCTGGGCGCCTTTGGCACAGCAGCTGCGCAGACATTGCTGACCTCACCCCCCCCCCTCCCCCGAGACTAAGGCGACGTCGGAGTCACGGCTCGCCGCGAAGGAGGGCGCGAAGCCCCCTCGCGAGATGCTGGGGGTGGGGTGGGGGCCAAAGAAGCGGGCCTCTCAGCGCTTCGCGCGCGCTGCTGTGCGAGCGCTTTTAAATCCTCCACCCCCAGCAGGAGGTCGTCGAGCGCGCCCTCCGCACGTCAGCTCCCCTTCTTCCCAAAAAGATATTACTTTAAGTCTTTTAGCCTCCACAAAGTCCTCGCGCTGCACCGCCATGACCTTCCGCTCGTGCGCCTCCGTCAGGGCCTTCAGCAGCTCCGGCGTTAGACCCCCCTCCCCTCCCCTCAACTGTCTCGTACCTCTTCGCGTGATCTTATTTTTAGGACAATGTCCCGCCCAGAGTCAAACTCCTCATCTGAAATTATCAACCCACCCCCCCTCCCCCCACTTCTGGCAGCAATTTCTTTTTCGTCCCGCAGCTGCTTCACCTCGCGGATCAAAAATTGCGTTGCCGCCGCCACGGGGCCCTCGTCCGCCGAGACGGGCGCAGCCCCCTCGGTGGGATCGGGGGGGGGGGTGCTGCAGAGGGCGGCGCGATTTGGAGGCTGCGGAGGACGTCGCGTACGAGGGGGAGGCGGAGGGCCGATGCGTCGTACGGCCAAAAATGCCTTCCGAAGAGGGTCATTGACTTGATTGCGACTTGGTGGAGGGGGTTGTCATGTTTGACAAGGTTGTCACGGGTCAGGGGCTTGACAAGGTCAATCATGACGATTTTGACGTGAGTGCACAGCGAGCTCATCTCAAAGCGGAGCTCCTCAGCGGTGGTGCGCGCAGCATCGCGGTGGGTCTTTTTGGACCTGGCGGGTGAGCGGGAGGAGGGGGGTGGGATTTCTGCACGCGATGAGCGAGAACGGGCTGTTGTTGTCGGAGGTGAAAACGTCTACGCGGCGAGGGCGTAGAAAAGGATCAAAGACGATCAAAACGGAGGAGAGCACCGATCGGACGGCAAGGCCGAGGACGACTTCGAGAGGGAAGTCGGCGAAGCTTGGGGGGGGGGGTGAGGCTCGCATTGGTGCGGGTACGGAGCGGAGACGTAAGCTGGAGAGCCGACGATTTCGTGCAGCATGACAGGGTGCATGGAGGGATCCAACGACGACAGCGCACTGACAGCGTACGACAGCTGGCGAGGAGGGACCAGCGACAAAACAGACGTCATGCAAGAGATTAAATATTTAGCGTATTCTCGCTTTTAAAACCTGGATGAGGATGTGCCCTGGCGACGTGAAGCGAAATGAACGACACGGAGAGGTAAATGTGAATGAAAGGGGGAATTAGGGCGCTTAGGGTTTTCTCGAGTTGGAGAACTTTGAAAAACAATCCGTCGCCAGGGCTTATCCAGCGCGGACAAAGTCCCGCCGCTTACAATCGAGCCAAACGCCACGTAAGAAAGCACTCTCCATTCGCCCCGTCAGCGTGTCCCACCAGCAGCGCCCGCCAACCCAGACTGCCGGCCATTCGACTCTCTTTCTGCTTCTCTGTGATTGACCTTGATTGACCTTGACAAAATCCCAACCAAACCGCCATGGGAGCTGCAGTTTCCATGGCCGAACACGCCATTTGCGCTGCAGAGGGGGGCCCAAACTGTCGCTTCGAAGACTTTCGGCGGCAGCGCAATGGCGAGAATGCGCTGGAGGGGCTGCATTCGAGTTGGGTTGGGCCGCATTGGCTGGCCATGCAGCGGCCCTCAGAGCGGCTCATCGACAAGTACCGCCTCTTGGACGCGTTTCAGACGTATGCGCCTTATCTGCGCCCTTGTTTGACGTGTTTCCATTTACAATCGGCCCGCAGCCGCGCCCCTCACACCGCAGGCTGAAAATAGGCGCCGTCATCAACGTGCAGGAGCGCGGCGAGCACGCCGCCTGCGGCGATGGCGTCATCTCTTCCGCCGGCTTCAGCTACCACCCCGAGACCTTCATGAACGCAAATAGTGACCCCCCCCCCCGACACGCTCACTCGCGCAGTCAAGTTTTTCAACTTTGGGTGGGTGGACATGGGTACCCCCCCCCTCGACCTCATCCTCGACCTCGTCCAAGTCGCTGACGACCTCCTTGCGCGCGGCGTGAAAATAGCGCTCCACTGCCACGCGGGGCTGGGCCGCACGGGGCTCGCCATCGCGTGCAGCCACGTCTTTTCGCAGCGCATGAGTGCGGACGCTGCCGTCGAGCTTGTGCGCGCTAAAAGGTTGTTTCCCGCTGTTACCGTTTGCGCTGACGGCGAGGCAGGAGGGGCGCGTTGCAGACGAACTCCCAAGTTCGGTTTGTTAGGGACTTTGAGCAGCACCTGGCAGCTCTCAGGCTGACTTTTCTTACCGGCGCTAAAAACGAGATCCCGTTTACTTTAAAAGAGTACGTCATGCGGCAGCGCCGCTACCTCCACGGCACGATTCGTCAGGAGTTCGGATTCACACCTCGCGTAGCCCCTCCGAGCATCGCTTGACTTAACGACCAAAGATTTTGAGTTTGTTGTTTGAACGTGTGCACTCGCTTCTTCTGGACCGCACTTTTAACGAGGGCGACCTTTCGCAATACGTCGACGTCATGTGCGGCGCCGAGCAGTTCGAGAGCTCCGCCCTCGCCCTTCAAACCGTGCGGTCGCTCGCCGCGACGGCGAAAGTGGACCTTATTTTGTACTTTTGACTCTTTGTTAGGCCGAGGTCAACGGCGACAAGGCGCAAGTTGTTGAGGCTATCACCGACTTGCGCGTTTTGTTTCATTTAGCTATTTCGTTCCTCGAGGACTTAAAGGTGCGGACTTAACAGAATCTTCAAACTCTCAACCCCCCCCCCCCTGTCTCTGCTGACCCCCCGCAGCAGGCTGCGATCCCGCTGTCCCTTTTTGTTAGCGTCATGGACTCCCACACGAAGCGCGACCTGTCCACCCAAACCGCCGCGCTTTCAAACGCGCAGCTGCGGCTGCTTGTTATTTTTAACAACTTCATCCAAAACGTCGCCCAAACCACCCAAAACCGCACTGACGGGCCAGATATGGAGGCATCGGCCTGGGCTGCATGAGCTGCTCATTTTCCGGTTATCTGGCGCGTTATTTCGAAGCTATCAGCCGTCGGTCAACGTGCCGTTTGAGGCGTCTGTTTTCAACGGCCACGGCGAGTCGCTTGCGTCGGTCAATTTTCAGTCGGCTGACGCGGCGACGATTGTGTCTGTGTACAAGAAGCTTGCGACTGCGGCTGCGGCTGAGTTTGACATGAGGTTCGGCTGCAAGGGGGGGGGTGGCTGACGTGGGCAGGGTGATGAGGAAGACGAAGAGCCTTCGCGGGGATCCAAGCCGCATTCCGCATGATGGCGTGGACACGATGGAGATCTCGTCCATTGGGATATCGCCTCTGATCGTGACGCGGTCGTAGGCGAACGAAGGGTTTTGTATTTTAAATTCCACGTGTAACTTAATGAACTCAAAAATTGTTCTTTAGTTTAGACGTTTGATGGCTTCAGAAGATGAGTCGTTGGAAGAGCTGCTCAGGAGGGCGCAAGCTCTTGACGCCACCCGCTTCGCGTCACCGCAGCACATCAAAAAGGTCCGCCCTCGACGCCGTCGCCCTCAGGCCGCCTCCGTCCCGCTGCCATCGTCCCCCCCCCACCCCCCCCCTGCGCTCACGCCCATCAGCGACTCAGACGAAGACAGCGGCGACATGCTCTTCCCCAACACGAGGGGCCGCGACGTCAGCAAGAAGCCAGTGGCGATCGTCGAGTCGCGGCCCCCTCGTGCGGCGCAACGAGACGAGGCCTCGCCATCGCCCGCCCCGCGACCAGCTGCCGCCTCAGACGGTTTCGCCTCTCAGTTCTATTAATAACTGCCTAAAGACCCATCCGTCACCGTGCTAGCGTCAAAAGACTTCGCAACCGTCCTCCTCTCGGCACTTGAGGAGCTTTTTCGCGACGCTCAGCCAGTCCCGGACTTTCTTAAAGTTAAATTAAATAACTCAAAATCCTGATCATTGGGCAGCCGACCGCAGAGTCTTTTGATGTCTCAAAGTGGTTGACAGCGGCGCTAAAAAAATCATGCCCCACCCTGACCCCCCCCATTGACGCGACCCTCCTCGTGCGCGGGTTTGGAGACTCCGACGCGAGCCAAAAGCTCCAAAATCAGCTCGACGCCGTCGCGGTCGGGTCGCGCGAACTCGTTAAATACGTGCGCTGCCATTTAATTAATTTTCTAAAGAATGCTTTTGAAAGGTCCAGCTTGGCGGCAATGTGCGCATTGGATTTTCTTTTAAATATAATCATTTTTTAAATCTAATTTTTAGGTGTTCAGCGCCTCCCAGGAGCGCGGGTTGCTAACAGAGCGCATGCTCTCGGCTTTTAAGTCTCTCTTAACAAACGCCATGGACGCGCAAAAAAATAAAGAACTTGAGGAAGCGGTCCAGGGCATCCGCGACCTTTCCGCCGCTCGCCAGGAGCTTGAGGACGCAAGCAATGGGGGGGTGGGGTGAATCTAACAAATCAAGAGGTCCTTTTAAAAAGCGAACGCGAGACGTCGGACCTCCTGCGGCGGATGCTCGCAGAGGCGCGCGAACGGACGGAGCAGCTCTCAGCGTGGCTCTTCGCGTGCGACCCCCCCCCCCCCCCCCCCCCCCCACCGCCCAAACACACACAACACCACCACCACCCCCCCCCCCCTACCTCTCCCCCCCGCACCACA
>JAIYDP010000469.1 GCA_027487435.1 Verrucomicrobiaceae bacterium
GCCACCGCCGCCGCAACATCAGCGCCAAGCCTCTGCTCGGCGTCGTGCCGCAGCTGCCCCAACTTCTCCTCCCGCATCAACCCAAATTCGCGAGACATGCGCTCAGCGGCTGCAGCGGTAGCCTCAACTCGGCCGCTTCTTTGGCTGCAATCTCCGTCAGAATCCTTCGCTTCGCTTCGTTTCGAGTGGCCTCCTCCTCCAGAACTTGGGCAGCAACCTCTGAGTCCTTTTCAAATTTCAAACGCGCGCTTGCAATCGCCGCCGATGCCTCCTCCCGTAGGCGCCCCACCTCTGCCGCCAGCTCCGCTTCCAATCGACTTTTTTGAATTTCAAATCCTCTAGCAGCTGCGGCGCGCTCGTCCTCCGCGCGCTGGCGAAGCGCAGCCATCTCCTCCTCCGCCGCCGCATCAGCCTGCGCCTTCAACGTGGCGACGAAGCGCTCCTTCTCTGCGCCGATTTGAATTTTCAAGGCGAGGACATCCTCCTCAAATTCCTTCCGCAATTTGTCTTCAATTCGCTGCCTTCGCTCCTCAAAAATGTCGACGAGATCCGCCTCAAATTCCAGCAGCTCCCCCTCCCCCCCCTCCGAACTTTCTTCCCCCGCCCCAAAAACTCCATCGCCCGCCGCGTTGCCGAACCCCCCCCCCTCGACTGCAATCGCACCCCCGTCGCGCCCGTCGCTGCGGCTCTTCGTCACGCACCCGCTGGCGAACACTCGCGCCTCCTCGTCCGCTGCGGCAACTTCACAAGCCGCAATTTCTTCCTCGCGCAGCGCTGCGATCCATTCCTCTCTTTCTCGAGCTAATTGCTCTTTAAATAACCGCATCTCCGCAACGGCGTTGGCTTCAAACATTGCGCGCTCGCGTCGCTTCCAATCCTCCAGCCGCCTCCCGAAATCAGCCTCCATCGCCAGCCGCGCATCCTCCCGCTCAGCCTCCCCCTCCGCTGAGCTTGCGTCCTCGCTCTCGCCGTCGTCCCAACCCGCAGCCGCCTCCGTCTGCGTTTGCGCCGACGCGTTGCGAATAAGCGCCCTCTGCACGCTGGCCTCAGCGGCCTCGACATCCATCGCAAGCTGCCGAAGGGCTTCCTCCTTTCGCTGCACTAATGCTGCAATGGACGCCTGGAAATGTCGCTCGATCTCATCGACCCTCTCTGCCCTCAACCTTTCATACTCTAGCCGCCGCTCCTCCACCGCGGCGGCAGTCTCCGCCTCCTCATGCGCGACCACCTCGCCGATTGCTGCAATGCGGCGAAGAAGCGCCTCCGACTTAACAAACTTGGGCAATTCATCGACGGCGCTAGTGGCGATGCGGCTAAGGACAGCCTTGCAGATGCGGGCGAAGAAAAATTCCTTGTCCTTCGACGCGGACGAGCGGATGGCAGCGCCGGCGACCATTGAAAAGTGTGGCGAGCGCAGAGCCTCGTCGAGAATGTCGCGCACAGCTTGAGAGACTGAGGGGGGGGGGTCATGCGAGCCCCAACTCGCTGCTTGATCGCACGAAGGGCACATCTCGTCCCCATGGTCATTCGACAGCTCTTGCAGCCTTGCCAAAAGGGACGCGTTCAGCTCCGTCAGTCGCCGCACATCCTCTGTCAGCAGAAGAACAATCTGCGGCGTTGAGGGTGCGTGCAGCAAATGAAACCTCGCCATCATCGCCATCTGATTGAGGGGCGAGGCCTAAAGGCGCGGCTGCCAGCGCATCGGCCTGAAGACGGCTGACATTGCTCCTCAGGTGCTCGTTTTCCGCGGAGAGCTCCTTAACTGAAACAGCTAACGCGCCGTTCTTAAACGTAAGAGACGATCGGCAATGATCGGACCTGCTCAACGACATCAGCCAGCTCCGAGCGAAACTTGAGCTCCGCTGCCTTCCACTCACCCTGCTTCTCCTCGTACTCTCTCCGCAAACTGTCAAGTTGTGCCGCAACAGACTCGACAACGCCAGCAGCCGTCGCATACCTTGAACTCGCATCGCCGGCAAGCAGCAGGGCCTGCCTCAAATTCCCAGCCTCTGTGACCCTTGTGGGTGAGACTCAAACACTACGGCCCTACAGCAACATCTGTCGCTCCTCAGCAGCTTGCAGCTGGACCGAGACTGCATCCCGTTGGGAGAGCAGCTCTGCGTTGAGGCTGCGAAGGTCTAAGCCGTCGGACAAGGCTGCGTCTCGTCTGAATGGTGACCAGGTTGATAACGCATTGCTACTGGGATTGAATAGCTCTGATTTCCTCCTCTTGTTGACGAACTGTCTGCTGAAGGTCTGAGAGAGATGTCCGCATCGACTCCAGCGCCCTCGAAGACTGAAAAATCAGCACAACACCTTCTGGACGTGCCTCCGCCTTGACCTCCTCCACTTGCCTCGCTTTCGAAGCGACAAGGACAGACTTCGTCGCAAGCTCTCCATAAAGGCGCTCAAGCTCCTCCGACAGTGCGATGGAGCTACTCGCCTCAGAATCTTGACGTCAGATGTTTCGCTTCGAAATATACTCTCGTAGAGGCGCTGGCGTTGGCGCTCGCCGGCGAGCTGATTCTCGATCTCTGCAATGTGCTGGCGCAGATTTCGGTTTTCCAGTTTAGCCTCGTGAAGAAGGTGGCCCCTTAACTCCTCCAAACTGGAACCCTTTCCGCTCGCTTGAAGAAGCGAAATAGTTTCTTCCTTGAAAAATTAAATAGAAAAGATGTAAGTATACTCGCTCGTGCAAAAGAGAGGCCGCAAACCTCTGCGCGCGCTCTGAAGCCTCTGCTTTTTGCGTACATACATTGAGCTCCTCAAGCAAACCATCGGAGACCGAATTCGCTTTCTGTAAGGACACCTGGAGCTGCGACATAGTACGTCGAAGCAAAATTGGATCATCCGAGTGCAGTTGCGCGGACGAGTAGCTGAGAAATGAGGCATCCAAGGACGCGCGAGAATTTAGAGAGGACGCAAAGTCTCTTTGCTCAGCTCCAATCGTGTCTCCGAATCCACTGGCAACATCATCTAATAGAGAGCGTAGCTCTTCCTCTCGCCAAACCCTGGGCGGCTGGCGCCGAACGACTAGATCTTGCTGTCCTGTCCCTGTGATCATTCGCTTTTATCTTTTTCAAACGTAGATACTCAAAAAGCCTTTTCTTGAAGGTGCTTAAGTCGTGTAGAAGCGCGAGGGAAGGCTGTAGATGCTGTGCAGTTGACGCGGGAGGAGACTGCAGAAGAGCTTTGCTGTGGTCAGGAACCGACCAAGTCCATGTCGGCCACGGCGCATGACGAAAAGTGTTTCACCTACACGTTGAAGGTCTTGTTAGACAGTCCGTGACGTGAATGAAGGTGAAAATTCAGGATGTCTCTATCTTGTTCTGAATTCTCACCCTGAACCAACAACGTTTATCGTTTACCCCTGTTCGTGCAAGTCATCGCCATTATTGACTTCGAATATTGTTGAGAGAAAAGTCAGAACATCTTAGAACGACCAAAGCGATTCTCTATGACAATACGGATATACTCGCAGACGTCTAGTGTACAGTTATGAAATTATCGAAATCTTCGGATGGCATATGCGGCACACCCGCACTGGAGTTGAGTATCCCAGGTCAGGGATAGTACATTTCTCCGAACTGCAGGAAGAGCAAAATATCTGGCCGCAGTTCCTGCAATGATGCTGGGCGCGTTACGACAAAGAGTAAAGCCACACTCTTCTGGTAAAAGCAGAGAAGTGCTTCCCGCAGCTGGAGCAGCAGGTCGTGCTGCTATCAGGAGCCCACTGTGGAGGCTTCCTCTTTGTCGGGCCCGCTGCAGGATGAGGGATGCTTCTGTCATCTCTCTCTACTTTCTTTCCTCTTTCTCAAGCACATGCTGCCAACCAGATGCATTGCTTCCTTCACGCCTTCTCCTGTTCGCGAACTGATCTCCACATATTTCATCGCCCCAATTTGATATGCAAGCAATAGACCCTGCTATATGAGCAAGCATGTGGACGTTGACACCTGCTCATACGTCATCGATTTGGAAGCCGTCTCCCGCAAATCTCGTTTCGTTCCAACTACAAACAAAAAAGCAGACGGATTGCCTTGCTTTATATCAATCTGCCACTAAAATGTCAGAAAATGTAATCATTTGAAACCTTGTCTTTGACATGGTTGAACGAATCCTCGTCAACGACTGCAAACATCACTATAATTACATCTGCACTAGGAAGCGCCATTTCCTTCATGTGTACATCATCAACAGAGCCTTGCAGTTTAGGAAACATCGTAACCAAGGAACCTGGGACCTCTGAAACGGACATCACTACTGGAATTTTGTCCACTTCACAACTGTAAGAAACACTTTCCGAATTTTCTTCTGCGCTCGAAGTCAACGACGACGAGCCTGTCCTTAGAGTTCGAATAAATGAAGATTTCCCAGTCCCAGCATCTCCCACAAGCGCGACATGCAAAATGTCTGACGTCATCTAAAGTGTCTAAAAAATACTTGTTGAACTTAAAAGTTACTTTTTCGTTAATTTTCGCTGAAATTTGTCGTCAATTTTGCATCGACATGCTGTTCGCTGGTTCGGTTCAAGCTGTTTGCTCCCCTGTTCCTATCTAACTGTCAGATCCCAGCCCTTGCCCGTGGTATGGCCACACAGAATGCCAAGGTTCTCAAGACTCGCATTAAGTCGGTGAAGTCAATTCAGCGAATCACCAAGACCATGAAAATGGTTGCTGCTTCGAAACTCAGGGGATTCCAAGGTCGCATGGAGCAGTCGCGCCCAGCTACTATTGCACTTAAGAACGTTATCAATGCAATTCCTGATGGTGAGGGCGCTTCTGCAGGCAAGGAACAGCTTATTGTTGCAATTACTTCTGACCGCGGTCTCTGTGGGGGAATCAACAGCGCCATCGCGAAGTCTGCGAAACTCTACATGAAAGAGCACACCGATACCAAGTTCAATGTCGTCTGCGTTGGAGAAAAAGGCAAGGCAGTCTTGCAGAGAATTGCCCCGCAGTCCCTCACTCTGACCGTTGGAGACGCCACAAAGAAGCCTCCTACGTTTTTGCTTGCGTCAACGTTGGCGCAGGAGATTATTCCAATCAAGTTTGATTCTGGGAAGCTTATGTTCAACAAGTTTAACACTGTCATTTCGTTCAGCACCACGTCAGAGGAACTTGTTTCTGGAACTTCGTTCGCGTCGAAGCTTGACAAGTTCCGCGAGCAATTCGAGTTCGAAGGAGAGGAATCATTGGTCATGTCTGACTTGTATGAGTTCCAGCTCGCAGCGAAGATCTTTAACAGTCTTTTGGAGAATGCAACGGTGGAGCAGTCTGCGCGCATGACTGCTATGGATGGCGCTTCCAAGAACTGCGGTGAAATGATCAATCGTCTTACTTTGAGCATGAACAAAGCTCGTCAAGCCACCATTACGAAGGAGCTTTGTGAGATTGTCGCAGGAGCTGAGTCTGTCAAGGGCGACAAGTAATCTTAGGTACTTTCTTGTAATATTTTGTTTCTGAAAGAAGTGAAAAGGAGACACTTAGACGTGAAGGTGATAACGACGAGAATCCACTCCTGTCAACAATGCCACGAAGAAAGGACTCCAGAAAGAACGTTGAGTGTACTCGCGAAGTTCCCAACTTGGCATCGAACGAGGGGCGATATAAAGAGGACCTTGATGCTGCCGAGGATTTTTCGTATGAGGTTCAAGAGCAGCTATTTGATCAGCAGGGTCTGTTTTCTTCCACAGGAGTTGATCTTGCCAAGGGCTTTCTCGAAATGTGGACCATGGTTTCCTCTCCTCATTCAAAGAAGTTCCAATGGAAACCGAAAGAGATACGTGCATTTCGATATCTGCTCAATTAGACAAGTTAAGCGTCGACCAAATATGTTCGGACTCTTTTGATGATCCAGTTGGGCTCTCTGTTGACGCTTTCTCACTGAATGCCTAGATAGAGTTCCCGGAGCGCCATGAGGACCAAACGAGCTTTTCTATTTCCGATGCTGTCTCTGCATTATCCAACGCGAGCTGGAAGGAAGGGTCCCAGCAATCTGTGCAAGACTTTCTAGATGATTTACTTTCAGAGTAGATTGCGCTAGCCACAACGAATATAGCATCTACGCACCAACATGGGCCACGGCCTCCGTTACGAGTTTCCCGTTCACAACACGGGTGATAAATTGTTCAGGGACAGGTAGCTCAGCCTAGCGCGTAAGGATGGAAAGGAATCGAACAAACTGGGTCCTCCTCACCCTTCGCAGGAAGAACTACGTTCAAAGCTGTTGACTTGGAAGTGATAATCTCAGTGTCCAAGGAATGCTCTGACAAGTAAATAGTCACTCCATTGCAGCCATCGATGAGAATCGTCGGGACCTTTTCTGTGACTTGGAACTCAATATTCTTGGAATTGACAATCGACACGGACGCCACAACTGTGTCAACGACAACACTTGTCTTGTTGCAGTCATCTGTTCGGCGTCAGTGGCTCTAGAGCATATCCTGGTACCGATAGTGACGGCGTTGATCTTGTTCTTAACAACAAGAACTGAGCGCTTGGCTTTCCCGCTGCATTTGAACATGTAGACGAATTGGCTCATATTTGCATCCGGGACCGACATCGAATCGTTGTCGACTTGATGCTCAACAGACCATTTCTTGCCTTCCAAGGCGAACTTGGGTGGCTTCGCAACCGGCAGAGCCACAGCCTTCGCAGCGACGGGAGCGCTCTTGGGCTCGACGGCGCCAACAACTCCAGTCCGGTCCGTCCTGTTCTTCGCCTTCATGTCGTCCGTGACAGTCTTCAATCCAGCCGTCACATCAGCCTTATTCAGCTCGCCAAAGAGTGAGCTCATACCGCCGGCAGGCTTCGCTATTCTCCATCAGACCGAACCCCTTCGATCAAACAAGGTGCCGCAGCAGCGGGTTGCTTCGGCTCGGCCGCAGGGAGCTGTGATGACGGAGACGTTTTGAAATCGTCGATTGAGATGCCCTTTGAAATCAATCAAGTCAACTGCGTACGTACACGAGCATTCCAGGAGAGGCCAGTCGTGTGCCACTTCTTCACGTAGGCAGCGAGCTCCGTGAGCACGGTGTTGAAAGACTTGACGGCATTGACATAGCTGTCACCACCTTCCCTATCGATATCAGGAAAGCCAATCATAGAGCTACTTGCCCCTCCACTCCATAAGGATCTTGTTGCCATACATTTGGGCGGCGGGTATCAGCTCATTGATGTATGGCACTGGCGCTGGCGACTGAACAGTAAGGAAATACCCAACAAGCCTACGATTGTAACCCATCCGAGCGAAGACACTCCATTTGACACCATCGCGAGCAAATTCCTCTCTTTCCCTCTGGCCTTCTCTACTTCGCCCATTGCTTTCGATGTTGGCTCGAGCAATGAAGGCATCTTGGAAGCGTCCGGAGCCTTGCACTTGGAGGCCATAATGAGCATGTCCCGCTGCGCATTGAACGCTTTCTTGAACAATGCAGCCTTCGTGTCAATGACATTCAAAGAACAGACAAAGAATATGCAACACGATCAAACAAATTTAGAACACAAAGTTGAGGAAGTCTCTACCTGAGCAGCAAAATCTTTGTCAATCTTCTCAGCGACTCCGACGAAGCTGTCAATGGCACCAAGAACGGTGTCGAAATCAGCAACAGACGGCGAAACACTTTCCGCGGATGAATCCACTGCGATAGTGGAATCGCTTCCCTGCAGCTTTTCAAGCTTGTTGGCAACGGCTTCAAGTCGTTTCACGACAGATTCGAGGGACTCCATGGATGTTAACAGATAATCTTTACTTTTTTGATACGTTTAAATATGATTCGGACTCTTCAACTTCTTCGGCTGCTAGGAA